>CALJIQ010000392.1 GCA_937973995.1 uncultured Saprospiraceae bacterium | reverse complement strand
TAAAAGAACCTAACTGCCGAGCTTGCGAAGCAAGCGAGGCATAAATTTTATGGTACTGGCTTCGCCAACCTATGTGTTTATCAAATGGTGTTTTTAGAGTAGGCTCATTGCTTGATGGTTTTTGACACGTTGATCATCCAGCATTCTAGCCATTCAACCATCACTTAGGACCCTAATAAAAGAGACTAAAAAATCAATAAATTCTTTATTCTAGCCATTCAACCATCACTTAGGACCCCAACTCCAATTGATTTTTCACCAATCGGAAATAATAGCCTCGGTCTTGTGCTAATTGTCGGTGCGTGCCTGTTTCTACAATTTCTCCATTATGCAGCACCACAATTTGATCCGCATTTTTGACCGTACTTAGCCTATGTGCCACCACTACAACGGTCTTCCCTTTAAAAAATAAATCCAGATTATCCATGATGATTTTTTCATTATTCGCATCTAGCGCACTAGTGGCTTCATCAAATAATAAATACTCTGGGTCTTTATAAACGGCTCGTGCGATGAGTATTCTTTGCTTTTGTCCTTGGCTCAATCCCATGCCCTCTGCCCCGATTTTGGTTTCTACTCCCAGTGGAAGTTTTTCTATCAAATCATATAGATTGGCGATATGAACGGAATAAGAGAGTCGGTCATAATCTATTGACTCTGCCCCAATGGCAATGTTTTTGGCAATGGTTCCATTATGGATAAAGCCTTCTTGCATGACCGTCCCCACATTACTTCGCCACCACGCACTATGGACCTGTTGCAGATCGTGATTGCCCATTCTGATTTGACCAGCTAGGGGGGCATAAAATTTTAATAACAATTTTAAGATGGTTGTTTTTCCACTACCACTAGCCCCAACTATTGCAGTTACTTTACCTTCGGGAAAAGAAAGATTGATATTTTTTAAAACCAACAAACCATTCTTCCCTTCATACCCAAAGGATAGGTCTTTGATTTGGATGGTTTTATGCTCTGGTAATTGCGTGATCTTTTTTACCTCTGCTGGATCTTCATCGTCCTTTAATTGAATATCACTTAATCGCTCCAGGCTTATTTTAGCATCTTGGGCTTGTTGAATAAACCCAATGATTTGAGAAAGTGGTCCTCTTAATTGACCCACGATATACTGTACCGCCAACATGGCCCCCAAGGTCATCTGCCCATCAATCACGGCTTTGGCAGCTAAAAAGGTGATGATAATATCTTTGAATTGAGAAATAAAAAATGCGCCTGACTGTTGGTACTGACTTAGTTTTAAACCTGAAACGCTGGTTTGGAACAGCTTGGCTTGAATGCGCTCCCACTCCCACCGTTTTTCCTCTTGGCAATTATTCAACTTAATATCCTGCATCCCATTTATCAGATGAATCAAGGTGCTTTGGTTTTCTGAGAGTTCATCAAATCTTTTAAAATCTAATTCTTTCCGTTTTTTCAAAAAGACCAATACCCAGCCTATATATAGTACCGTGGATAATAAAAAAATCAAAAAGATGGGTAAATAGAAAAAAGCTAGTACCGCACCAAAAACAATAAAGTTGAAACAAGAGAATAAAACGGAGAGACTAGAGGAAGTAAGAAAAGATTTGACCCTCCGATGATCGTTGATACGTTGTAAAATATCTCCAATTACACGGGTATCAAAAAAGGAAATCGGAAGCCGCATCAACTTCGCTAAGAAATCAGACACCAATGAAATATTGATGCGGGTGCTCATATGAAGGAAGATCCAACTTTGAATAAATTGGACAGCCGTCATACTAAAAAATAGCATCAACTGAGCAATCAAGATTATATGAATAAAATTCAAGTCTCGATAGTCTATTCCTCGATCTACGATTGCTTGTGTTAGGAAGGGAAAGATTAACTGTAATAAACTGCCCAATAACATACCGAGTATGAGTTGAGCCAAGTATTTTTTATAGGGTAATAAATAATTAAAAAGGAATCGAAAACCCAATTTCTTTTCCGCTCCCACATGCTGGTTTTCGAAGAACTCAGGAGTAGGCTCCAATAATAACACAATCCCTCCTTTTTCAGGATCGGTAGGGGAACCGTGCCAACCTCCTAGAAATTCCTTCTGCGAAAAAGTAGCTTTTCCATAAGCAGGATCTGCTACATATACCAAGCCTTTCTTTATTTTATAAACGACAATAAAATGTCGTTGCCGCCAATAAACAATACAAGGCAAGGGTGCTTCTAATAATTTAGCGTAAGGAATTTTTACCGACATGGTCCGCATCCCAATGGCTTGGGCTGCTTCGCTAATACCCATAATGGATACGCCATTTCTCGTAATGTAGCACTTCTCTCTAAGGTATTCTACTGGGTAAGAGCGACCATAATGCTTTGCCACCATGCGCAGGGAGGTAGGACCACAATCGGATTGGTCCAACTGCTTATAGAAAGGAAATTTCTTAGGCATGGATTGCGTAGTTAAATAGAAAGCATGTTACCGGGGGAGGTACTATCTATTAGAGCAAGGTTTATGCCTAAAAAAGGGCTTTGTTTAAAGGAGTAACATCAAGTAACCGTGCAGGTATCAAACGCCAGTTCAAAAATCACAAAGTGTTGATAATCAACAAAAAAAGGGATGCTCTTTTAGAAAAAGCATCCCTTCTATCTTTAATTGTTCTCTATTGTGGGTTGGTGTTATGATATTTTGGTTTTATGATAGTATGGTGGCGTTTACTTTTATAAAAAGTTTATCGGTTTTTGTCCCATATGTGGGTACTGTAAACGCAACCTTACTACCAAAATACTTAATCGGTTTTTATTCTCTATTTTTTTTCTCTAATTATGCCTTCTCTGCTTCGTCCTCCTCTACTCCATCTTCGTCCTCCTCTTTTGGTCTAGCGGCTTTCCAATCTTCTTTGGTTTCAAATCCTGCTCTTTCCCAAGGTCTTCCTGTTTTATCTTTAGATTTACCTGGGTGTTCTGGTTTGCCTTTTCCAATAGCATTTCTTTGCTCGTCTTGTGTTAATTCAAAATCTTGAAAATTTTTCATAAGTGGTGATTGTTTAATAAGTAATTTTTATTTACCAAGTTAATGGTTTGATTGTTATCTTGTATTTAAAACGCAGCAATGGCATTTACTACAATTAATTATTAGTCCTCGTCTTCTTGCTCTTCCTCCACATCTGCATCGTCTTCTGGGCGAGTCGCATCCCATTCTGCTTTATCTTGTTCTAATCTCTCCCAAGGCTTTAAGCCTTTCTCACCTGGTCTGCCTGGTGCATGCGCTGGTTTCCCTTTCCCGATAGCATTTCTTTGCTCATCTTGTGTTAATTCAAAATCTTGAAAATCTTTCATAAGTAGTGATGGTTTGTAGGTAGATTTGTGTTCTACCTATGTTATTAAAAATGAAAAGTATTTAAAAAGTATCCGACTAAAAGTTTTTTATCGTCATTATCCTAAATCAATCACTTCGTCCACATCGTCTATTCTGATTGATCCTTTTGGTGTTTTGTTATAGTCTAATTTGATTTTATCTTGTCCCGCCCTTTCTGGCTTACCTTGTCCTATTGTATGTAAACGTTCTGTTTTTGTAAGTTCGAATTCTTGAAAATTATTCATTAGTAAAGTCTTAAAAGGTTATTAAAAATGGGTATTAGTCAGGAGGAAAATGGAGGAAAGTATGAATAGGAGTTAATCAATATTAATGTCAAAGAGAGGGAACGATAAGGGGAAAATTAGTTGAGGAAGTGTTAGTGTTTGAGGAGGAGAAAGAGAGGGAAAAAGAAGAGGCGTTTTACGTTTTTTGGAAAGTGTTGTTTTTTGTATCTGTGGACAATATGCAGGAATTGGTCCTTAATTGTCAAGTCACAGATCAATTTTTTCAAAAAAAAAATCAAAATAATAGAAGTAGAGTCATTTTTTTTATAGTGATGTGACAAGGATAATTAGCGCTCTTTTTTGCCAAAGTACAAGTACCTTTATTTTCTCAAAAGCAAATACCCAAACTATGCTGGTTTAGTGACAGTGAATTCCTTCCATAAAATTCGTTGAATTTCATCATACGCAGATAAACATTTTTTAGAAAATTTAGGCATCGTAAAGAAAGTATGGATTAATCCATTATATACGGTTAATTGGACTCGGTTACCAGCAGCCATCAATTTTTCCGCATAGGCTTTTCCTTCACTAAACAAGGGGTCGTATTCCGCTATTTGGATTAAGGTAGGTGGCATATTAGATAAATCATCTGCTAGTAGCGGAGACATATAAGGGTCTAGTACTTGATCTTCGTGTTCTTGATAATGCCCCAAAAACCAATTCATCATTTCCTTGGTCAATATATAGCCTTTACCATTTGACTCAATAGAAGGATGGCATAGCCTGGCATCCGTACAGGGATACACCAAGACTTGGTACGCAATAGCAGGCCCTCCTAAATCCCTAGCTTTCATGGCTACTACGGTGGCTAAGTTGCCACCCGCACTATCCCCCATTACAATTAAACGGTAGGGATTGCCTCCAAAGGAAGTACAATTATTCGCTATCCAAACGGTCGCATCGTAACAATCCACATGCGCAGCAGGGTATTTGTATTCTGGTGCGAGCCGATAACCAACAGATACAACAATGGACTGATTGTCCCTACAAAGTCGCCGACAAACCTTATCGTGGCTATCTATACTATTAATCACAAAGCCCCCTCCATGAAAAAATACGATGACGGGTAGGTTTTTCTTTGCACTTGGATGGTAGATGCGAATGGGAATGGTCGTTTCCGATCCTTGTATGGTGGTATCTTCTACATGATGAAGGGGAATTGACTGTCCGTATAGGAACCCATTCCCTCTTTCCCCCGCATTATCTGAAAACTTTCTTAAATCAGCTGGTAAGAGTTGATCAAAATTAGGTTGGTGAAATTTATTGTAATACCAAAGTAATAAACGCATTTTGAACGACATGGACATAGCATATAATTTTTGACATTCCAAATTCCAAGCACCAAACTCCAATCTAAGTGGCTTGCTAATTGGAAGTTGGTGCTTGGAAGTTGGAATTTCCTCATTGCATGGCTTCTTTAGCCGCAGCTACCACTTTCTTAGAATTACCTATAAATATTTGTTCGTCAATCAGCACAATTGGTCGTTTCAAAAAAGTGTATTCTCCTAGTATCAATTTTTTATAATCCGCTTCTGTTAGGTCTTGCTCATGCAATCCCTGTTTGCGATATTTCATTGCACGTCGATTAAACAGTGCCTCGTAAGAACCCGCTACCTTCTTAAACTGATCTAGTTCTTTTACGGTTACGTGCTTTTCTTTCACATTTTGCAATTCAAATGTCTCTTCTCCTCCTAATTCCTTAATGATCCGTTGACAAGTATTGCAGGTGGATAGGTGATAGATTTTTTTCATAGCAATTTGATTTATGGTATTATGGTGTTATGGTGTTATGGTATTGTGGTATTGTGGCGTGAATTCTCCATTCTCAATTCTCCATTCTCCATTCTTAAGTTGGTGCAGTAGCCACCTCCACCATTTTATCTTCCACAATATGTACCAATTCTTCAAATCTAGGTTCTCTCTTAGTTGCTCTGCTGCGAGGATAAGGCAAATCCACTTTGATTCGCTCTACAAAACGAGAGGGTGCTTTTTTCATAATATAAATATCATCCGCCAAATAAACGGCCTCTGAAATATCATGCGTAACGAATACGATGGTCGGATGAAACTGCATCCATAATTTTAATAGAAGGTCTTGCATTTGTAAACGAGTCCCTACATCCAAGGCCCCAAAGGGTTCGTCCATTAATAGGATTTCTGGGTTGGCTAATAAACTACGAGCGATGGCCACTCGCTGTAATTGCCCTCCTGATAGGGTTGGATACTGTGCAAATTTATTTTCATGACCAGTCAAGCCCACTAGCTCTATCATCTCCTTGGCTTTCTCATCTCTTTCCTTTTTTAATAGTCCTTTATAGCGTAGTGCTAACCCTACATTATCCAATACGGTCATCCAGGGCAAGGAAGAATATTGTTGAAAGACCATACTTACTCGGTTGTCTTTATCAACTGCTTTTCCTTTTAAGAGAACAGACCCTTCTGTGGGGTCTTGCAAGCCCGCAATATATCGCAATACAGTAGATTTTCCACAGCCAGAAGGACCTAGAATGGCAGCAAACTGTCCTTGTTCAGGTTGATCTTCTATTAGAAAAGCAAGGTTTTCTAATATCCATGTTTTGCCTCCATCATAACTCTGTTTGATTTGTTGTAAATCAATGATATTGGGCAAATCGGTATCTTTAAATTCAAGCATTTTGCTGATTGGATTGAAATAGTTTAAACTCTCCAAATAAAACCATAATAACTCCTGCTAATAAAGCTACAATCATGACTAAGTGAATCGTTCCAGTAAGGCTTGGCAGCAAGGCAATGATAAGTAACCCTAATGCAACTAAGGCTAAGATGGTGTAAATACCCATTTTAGATTCTGCAATACCTGAAATATTCTGCTTATAGTATTTATGTGGGAATAATTTTTTATCAATAAAAACAAAGATTTTATCTTGTAGAAAACCAATTAATATAATGACCAATAACATGGCAAATACCTTTGCTATTTGTCCTTGTCTAGATTTAATGTAAATCAAAGACCCAATGCCTCCTTGTCGATTGAGTAATTCTGCAATAATAATATAGGTCCATGAAATGGCGGTAATGACGCGAATATCATCAATCATTCTGCTCATCACCGAAGGGATATAAACCGTCTTAATCGTCTGCCAATCCGTAGCCCCTAGGGTAAATACCGTTTTCAAATACACATCTTTTACCTCGTTAATCCGCTGCACTACTACCGGAAGGATATACACAATAATACCAAAGGCTAAGAAGGCAATTTTCATCCCATCATCAATCCCAAACCAAGTGGTAAACATCCCAACTAATGCGGTGAGTGGCAAGTAGCGCATGGCATCCACTTGTCCTGCAAAAAGTCCTCTGAATATGGGGAGTAACCCTATCAAGAACCCAATAGGCAAGGCTATCAGCAATGCCCAAAAGTAACCTTGGAGATTCAACCAAATAGATCGAAGGGTATTGGGGAATAAAGCATCGTCTTTTATTAAAGAAGGAAACGCTTGCAAGACATGATGTGGTGGTGGAATGGAGGGATAGATCTTCTGAAATTCGGAAGCATTGGCGTAATTAATTGAGTCAATCTTCTCCAAAGAATCAATTCTAGCTAAGGTCGCCGCATCCGCATTTATAGAGGAAGGCATTTCTATCGGCTCATACCCTACTGGTTTTTGAACAGAAGAAAACTCCGCTAAAACCCACCAAAGTAGTAGGAAAAGAAACAAACCAATGATCCCCAAAATCACTTGTTGAGAAGCATTTAATTCACCTCTTAATTTAAATAATGACATAGTTTGACTTACTTGATTTTCAAGGCTGTCAAAGGTAGGTATTTTTTAGGAAACTAGGATATGCTGATCCTATTCCTCCACCTCCAACGGCGGAAATTCCATCTGGAAGGACTTCAAGGTTTCTACCGTCTTTTTAGCTACTAAATACCGTCCATACCATCGTTCGTCCATCGGAATGACATGCCAAGGAGTCGTGCAGCGATTGAGTACATCCTGATAGCAACGCATGTATTCTTCCCACAAGGCTCGTTCTTTCCAATCACCATCATTGTGTTTCCAGTTTTTGTCTCGTTCGTCAATTCTTTGCTGGAGTTCAATTTTCTGTTGATCTTTAGAAAGATGTAAATAGAATTTTAAGACCGTTGTATTGTTATCAAAAGCTAATAGGTCTTCAAAAGCATTAATCGCAGCTATCCGTTTGTCCACTCTTTCTTCATCAATCCATTTATGCACTCTTTGAATAAGCACATCTTCATAATGAGAGCGATTGAAGATTTTAATCATTCCTTTTCGAGGGGCTTCTTTATGGATGCGCCACAGAAAATCATGTGCAAATTCTTCTTCTGTAGGTTTTTTAAAAGAAGTAACACTAATACCCGATGGAGTACAGGCACCAAAAACCCGTTTAGTAATACCATCTTTCCCACTAGCATCCATCCCTTGCAAAATGACCAACAAACTATGTTTGCCTTCTGCCTGCAATAGATATTGTAATTCTTCTAGTTCTTCTAATAAATCCTCCCATTCTTTCTTAATAGATTTTTTATCTACTCCCTTGGGAGGCGTGGTGGCTATTTCTGATAGCTTAATCATTGTTTTATATGTAGGTTAGAAATAAATTGAATTCAAACGTAGATACTATACTGAGAATGGGATGAAATTGTGAAAATGATCAACATCATTTTTTTATCCCGCTCGGAGTATATGTACAATACTTTGTAGAATCGTCTCCCCCAAGCCCCTTGACACTGCCCGAGCCGCGCATATTCTCCTTTATTCGCATTTACATCCAAACTTATGGATTTCTATAGATTTTTCAAATGATTCCTTGCTTTGTTGAATAAATAAATCATAATAATAAATTATACAAATTTAAATACAAACTAGTAGTTCGGCATAATTCTAGCATTGTTCAATTATTCATTAGAGGTGTTCTAATAATAATCATTTAAGACTATACCCATGGACTTCTCTATCTATTCTATTTCTAATAAATCGCTCTTTCCTGAAATGTTCTATCCATCGGAATTTGTCTTATAGGGTTCTCCTAATCATACTCGCATACTACTAATACCAATCGCCAGTTAAACTTTTGTCTCGCTTGAGCGAATGATTTCCGTTTATAAAAACGGAAGGAAGACTCGGGGAAACTTCAAGTGAGTGAACCGTGAAACGGACGGAATGAGCCGCCGAGCAAGTCAAATCTAATTCGTTATTTTAACTGGCGATTCGCATTACTACATAAACACAAATTAAAATAAGTAGTCTGACAAAAATAAGTGAACAACTTTGCTTTTCAGTTGATTGATTATTAATTACTGATTATTAGCTAATTAGGCGTGTTCAGTAGCGTCTTGAAAATAATTAATAATCAATAATTAATAATGTCACACTACTTAGACTTAATTAACTTGACATTATTGGATGAGTCATAATCCCCTGAAATATTATACAATTTGTTACTATTTTTTAATATTATCTATTGGACTACCGGTAGAAAGTTTTGCAAATGGTCACGCCCATTTATTGTCAACCACTCAAGAAACGGATACCATTTGTACTAATAATATTTTAGATACCCTTGCTACTTTCACCATTGATAAAGCTACTGGGTATGATTGGCAACTACCAACAGGTGCAAGGATAGTTAGTCAACTCACCGATACGTCCATAGTGGTCGATTGGCAGGATGCGATAATAGGTACTACCCAAATCTGTGTAACTGCTATTAATGATTGTGGGGAAAGTAGTCCTTTCTGTACCGACATTTCTATTCAACATTGTAACGCCCCTCCTCAGGCCTTACCAGATACACAAACTACCTTCTTCGAGACCGCAACTACTATTCTCGTTCAACTCAATGATATGGATCCAGATGGGAATGACCTAGTGACACTATTAGACGCTACGTCCTTTCCAAATAGCGGAATGATTAATCTGTCTAATGAAGCGATCATTTATACCCCGCAAGATGAATTTACTGGAATAGATTCTTTTCAATATGTCATTTGTGATACTGGTATTCCTGTACAATGTGATACCAACATCGTAAGAGTAGTTGTAGATCACCAAGCCCCTATTGGTAGGAATGATTTAATTACCACTCCTTCTAATAGCTCGATTTCTATTCCTGTTTTAAACAATGATAGTGATCCAGAAGGGAGTAATTTAGTAATTGCCATTGATACCGCTGCCGCACCTATTAATGGAAGTCTTCAATTAGTAGATCAAGAAATGGTCTATACCCCAAATGAAGGTTTTACAGGGACTGATCGGTTTGAGTATATTGTTTGTGATTCTAATGTGCCCGTAAAATGTGATCGGGCAACAGTAACCGTAACGGTCCTCAACCAATCTCCGATAGCGGTAGATGATAATTATAAAATTCAAGCGGGCACTACTAATACGCTATCTGTTTTAAATAATGATAGCGATAAGGAAAACGGAAAGCTCACGGTTATGCTTCAGGATATACAAATGCCGCAACATGGCACTGTCCGTACAAATGGAATAGAGGTAGTATATATTTCCAATCAAGGATTTACAGGTAGAGATAGTTTTGAATATGTCGTCTGCGATGATGGTACGCCCATTTTGTGCGATACCGCACAAGTATTTCTCCAAATCATAAATGAGGCGCCTATTGCAATGGATGATTCGCAGACCACTCCTTCTAATACCCTTATTTCCATAGAGGTGTTAGCAAATGATATTGATTTTGAGGAAGGCATGCTGGACGTTCAGCTACATCCGATAGATACGGCAAAAAATGGAAGCGTATCCATTACAGAAAATCAAATCGAGTATATACCAGATGATAATTTTTCAGGCAATGATACCTTGCGGTATTTCATTTGTGACGATGGCTCCCCTGTCCAATGCGATACAGCTACTGTATTTATCACCGTACTTAATGCGTCCCCTATGGCGCAAGAAGATCTGATAGAAGTCCGTTCGGGAGATACCATTTGTTATTCTGTCTTAGCAAATGATGCGGATAAAGAAGGGGGCGTTTTGTTGTTAGACATAGCAGGTATTGCATTACCTAAAAATGGGGAAGTACAAGTTATTGGAGAAGATATTTGCTATACGCCGGATATAGGTTATTCTGGAATAGACTCGATTCTTTATATCATTTGTGATGATGGCGAGCCGATACAATGTGACTCTGCTTTTATTATTATTACAGTAGATAATCAAGCACCCGTAGCTATAGCGGATACCGTAACTATCTCCTCCAATGAGGCAATTTGTATCCCCGTACTTACGAATGATATTGATGCAGAAAATGGTACTTTAACCGTCACCTTAGATGTGTCAAAACTTCCTAAACATGGGATAGCTGCTATATTGGAGGATGAAATTTGTTACCAACCCGCTGACCGATTTTCTGGTATAGACTCGCTTTGCTACATTGTCTGTGATGATGGTATCCCTAGCAAATGTGATACAGCGACCATTCGCATTATCATTGACAATCAAGCTCCTATTGCCAATGATGATGAGCTATTCATCAATACCAATGAAGAAGTTTGCGCAGATGTATTAGCAAATGATGTAGATGCAGAGGCAGGAGCGTTAACCGTTACACTCGATGAAAATAAATTGCCTAAGCATGGAGCAGTTAGTATTGAAGATGGGAAAATCTGCTATACGCCAGAGGAGAATTTTTCAGGAATAGATTCTTTGTGCTATATCGTTTGTGATGATGGTGTACCTGCTAAATGTGATACGGCTACTATAGTTATACAAATCAATAATCAGCCACCGATTGCACAAGATGATATAGGCGTGGGTTTATCCGATAACGAGTTGGAAATATTAGTTCTATCAAATGATCTTGATCTAGAAAGTGGAATACTTAGTATTTCTTCGGATACTACTAACTTACCAGAACATGGAGAAATTCAATTACTAGGAGATATTTTTATCTATATGCCTGACGAGGGGTTTACAGGCACAGATACCTTTGATTATATTATTTGTGATAATGGCACGCCTAGTTTGTGCGATACCGCCACTACTTTTCTGACCATTCAAAACCGAGCCCCTGTTGCCAATGAAGACATAGCAACAACTCCTTCGGATACCCCTGTTGCCATTGCCATCTTGCAAAATGATGACGACCCCGAACAAGGGGAACTAGCCATCAGCATCAACCCCAATTTCTTGACCACAAATGGAAGTATCGAATTAATCAATGACAGCATTGTCTATACCCCCTTTAGAGGATTCAATGGAGATGATGCTTTTGAGTATATCATTTGTGATGATGGCATACCTAGTCTTTGTGATACCGCATTGGTGCGAATCTTAGTGTTGAATGATGCCCCTATTGCCGTAGAAGATGTGCTGACTACCCCCTCTAATACTACGCTTATTATTGATGTAACGACCAATGATTATGATCCAGAAAATGGTCAATTGATTACTACTTTAGAGACGGAAGCCCTACCTAAAAATGGGACGGTGCAAGTGGAGCGAGGAAATTTTATCTATATCCCCGACTTGAATTTTACAGGAGTTGATAGTTTTGATTATATCCTTTGTGATGATGGCGTACCGATGCAATGTGATACCGCTAGTGTATTCATCACCATCGAAAATCGGGCCCCTATTGCTGAATCCGATCAGGTAATAACGCCTTTTGAAACCCCCATTAATATTCCATTTCTAATCAATGATAGTGATCCAGAAGAAGGGAATTTGACGGTGTTGGATAGCCTAGAAGTCATACCAGAAAATGGAACAATTTCCATAACAACCAACCAACTAATCTATACGCCTGACGAAGGCTTTACAGGGGTTGATCTTTTTTCTTATTTACTTTGTGATGATGGGATCCCGATACAATGTGATACGGCTTTAATAAGAGTGACGGTTCCAAATACAAAACCAATAGCCATTGATGATTATGTGACGTTACCTTGTGTCCCTTTCATTATGGTCGGTGTATTAGGGAATGACTCAGATGCAGAACATCGCCTGTTCACTTTAAGTTTGGAGGATACAAAACGCCCGCCCAATGGAACGGCAACAATAATTGGAGATAGCATTCGCTACGCACCCGATGGGTTATTTGTGGGCGTGGACAGTTTCGATTATATCATTTGCGATACTGGAACACCGATATTGTGCGATACGGCCACCGTTTTTATTCAGGTCAACAATGATCCTCCTATCGCCATCAATGATACCTTCTCCATCCAAGAAGATCAACCATTAATTAGTAATGTCCTAGTCAATGATAGTGACCCCAATGACCATCCATTTTATGTATTGGATTCCTTATTAGAAAATCCAAGGCTTGGTTCAGTAAGCATCAATGCTAATGGAGAACTAGTTTATCAACCCTTTTCAAATGTAGAAGGAGAAGATCGTTTCCAATATATCATCTGTGATGAAGCCATCATATTTGCCTGTGATACGGCAACTGTTTTTATCAATATCGATGAATTACCCGATGCCCCTATTGCAGCGGATGATATTAATATAACCCTCAAAAATATTTCCGTATCTGGGAATGTACTAACCAATGATAGCGATCCAGAGGAAGACGAAATTTTGGTTCAACCACTCCCATTGACTGATCCACAATTTGGGTCGGTTATCTTAAACGCGGATGGCAGTTATATCTATACCCCTCTAGAAGATTTTGTGGGTAAGGATCAGTTCATCTACGAAGTATGTGATGACGACAGCCCGTCACTTTGCGATACTGCGCTAGTTCAGTTACTAGTATTGGAAGAAGAAAATACAATCAACAGACCGCCACTAGGGGTCAATGATTATCTTTTTTCTACTATCAACACGACGGTTAGCTCTAATATATTAGCCAATGATGCAGATCCTGATGGAGATATTATCAGTTTAATAACTACTCCCATTGAAGGTCCTACTCTTGGAAAACTTACTTTGTTGTCGAGTGGACAATTTCAATATGAACCAGAAAAAGACTTTACAGGCAAAGTCACTTTTTCCTACGCCATTATAGATTTGGGTAGCCCTACACTAATGGATACCGCTATCGTAACTATTGAAATTTTACCACCCAGTTCCAATAATATTTTTGCCGTAGATGACGCCTTTTTAGGTCAAGAGGATAATACCATTAGAGGTAATGTTTTGCTCAATGATTTTGATCCTGAAGGGGATGATATGACCCTTAGTGCTAGTCCGATTCAACAACCTCAAAATGGGACGGTCATTTTACAAGAAGATGGCACCTTTCTATATGCACCTAAGCCCAATTATTTCGGTCCTGACTTCTTTATATATGAAGTGTGTGATAATGGAATTGCCACTGTATGTGATGAAGCAACGGTCGTATTATCTGTATTGCCCGTCAATGATACTTTGTGTACCCAAGCATTGCCTACTCCCACTATTGTTGCGAATAAAATAGCCTGTATAAATGATACCATTCATTTATTTTCTCCTGTACCTTATCCGCCAATTGTACTAGAAGAACCAGATACTTCCTTTCTATTTATTTGGTTTAATGGTAACGGAGATACCCTTGCAATCACCAAAGAAGCAGCATTATTTTTTGCGGCTACTGATCCGCTTGCGATACCTCCTTTTAGCATGAAGGCGCAACAGGGGATCTGTTTTTCTGGGTATTCTAATTTTTTAAATATTGAGATTATTCAACTTCCGGATATTCTAATTACTACCACAAATTTTGATAATGCTATTTGTCCAGGAGAAGCACTTACGCTTAGTGCGAATCTACAAAACGATGTCCAATACCAATGGACCATTAAAGATAGCTCCAGAATATTATCTACTAATCAAGAATTATTGATTCCCTCATTGGATAGTACGACTACCTTTGAATTGACGGTCACTTCCACAACTTGTGATCTAGGAAGTACGGAAACGATAGACATTCGTTTATTACCCACTCCAGATGCGACTATTATAGTAGAAGCGGATTCTGTTATTTGTAAAGGAGGAAGAATCGTTCTCTCTGCGATTGCAGAAAGCTTTACCGATTATCAATACTATTGGACTGGTCCAAAGGATTTTGTATCCACCTCCTTGACACCAGTCATTGAAAACGTTTCCGTGGATAACAATGGGTTATACCACTTATTGATAGAGAATCCGTTGGGATGCCAAAGTGAGCAGAAGACCATTTTAATAGACCAAATAAAAGAACCCTTATCCCCACCCAGCATCAGTGGTCAGGATAGGTATTGTATTAATGAACCGATCCAATTATCTATTTTAGAAAAATATGAGACAGGTACGATCATAGAATGGATCAACGAAGTGGATAGCGTAGTAGGAACTGGTCCCACGATCACCCTTGAATCTACTAGTCTATGGACAGGAGCATTAATAAGATCGAGAATTATAGAAGCAGGTTGTGTATCCCCTGTCTCTGACCCATTTCTCATAAACCGATCCCAACCAATAACAGCCGAAATTATCAGCTCAAATAATAACCTATGCAAAGGAAGTACGACCCAATTATCAGCAAAAACTTTTGACCATGCGACTTATGAATGGAGGAGATTAGGAAGCAACACCCTGTTTTCTGACGATCAATCTACCATACTCGCAAATATCCAAAACGAATTAGCTGTTGAGTTAACGGTTTATCAAACAGCCTGTCCTGATACGAAAGTGAGGGA
This sequence comes from uncultured Saprospiraceae bacterium, assembly GCA_937973995.1. Classification (GTDB taxonomy): domain Bacteria; phylum Bacteroidota; class Bacteroidia; order Chitinophagales; family Saprospiraceae; genus JAFMDF01. Next base: position 4,317 of record CALJIQ010000392.1, on the reverse strand, counting down.
TACGCTCTATTTAATATTTGAGTCAAACATTGACCTGCAACCAACAGCTTCCTTTGTTTTGAATGGAGATTGTTCCCCAACCAATCTCACACTTGATGCTACTATTTCTGACAGTAATCTATTGTTTGAATGGACAGGTCCTAATGGATTTACTTCCAAACTGCCTGTTGTGACAATAGAAAAGGTTACTTCAGATTTCAATGGCACTTATGAGGTTTCCGTTACTGATTCTTCTGGTTGTATTTCTACAGCCACTCTTTTCATCAATGACCTACAAGAAACAGTAAGGACTCCAATTATCACTTCTGTAGAAGGAGCTGTCTGTGAGAATAGCAATATTCTCTTGGAAGCTCCTTCTTATGAAGGTACGGTTGTGCGATATGCTTGGTACGAAAATGAGGAACTCATCCCAGCGGTTAATCAAAATAGATTATTCATTAATGATGCAAAAATCGGAAACTCCTATAGCCTAGAAATAGCGGTGGATGGTTGTATGCTACGATCAGAATCCTTCGCTCCAATTGTTTTAGAAAAACCAATATTAAGCATTGGAGCACTTCCTAGTATTCAATGTTCTAATGGCGATCAAAGTATAAGTATCCCCACTGAAATAAGGAACGGACAAACGCCATACGATATATCATGGACAGGGCCTAATAATTTTTCTTCTGCTATTGAGTCTCCAATACTCAATGAAGTAACAAGCGAAAATGCGGGTACTTATGAACTAACAGTAGTTGACCAAAACAACTGTAAATCTTTTGCCTTCACAGAACTGACTGTTCAAGATGGTATTTCCACTCCAGTAATAGAAGCAACAGACGGAACTTGTCTTGGAGAATCCATTTCCTTATTTGCTACCGAGTATGAAGGAATGGAGGTACAATATAATTGGGAGCATCCGGTGGGTGTGATAATAGACACACTGACTACCGCTACCTTGACGATCCCTTCTACCAGAGAGGACAATGTAGGCAGTTATCAAGTGACTGCTACCGTCGGTACGTGCAGCAGTACATCTGCAGTTTTTGATTTAAATTTAACGCCTCGTCCTGCTATTAATCCAGTAGCCATCTATAATGGATCGTTAGATTGTTCCTCCTCCAATTTAGAGTTATATGCTAACGCTACCGATGAAAATTTACTATACAACTGGACAGGACCGAATGGTTTCACCTCTGCTATAGCTAATCCCGTAATTATAGGAGCAACACCCTTTAATAGTGGCATCTATGAATTAAGGGTTGAAAATTCATCAGGATGTTCCATGACCAAGGCAACCAATTTGATTGACCAAATCAATACTACTCAAGAAAAACCTGTCTTGCAATCCACAGGCATTGTTTGCGGTGGGGATATTGTAACTATTGAAGCCCCACTCTATCAAGGGACGGCCATCCAATATAATTGGCTAGTAAATGGTACGACTATCCCAAATGAAAATACCAATAGCCTAAGCATCCAACTAGACAACGAGGAAGAAAACGATTACCAACTAGTCGTAGAGGTAGATGGATGCATACTTACTTCTGATCCTTATATTCCTACAGTTAATCAAATGCCCGAAATAAGAAACATCACCAAGTCCGCTACTTACTGCGAAGGAGAAGCGGTTTCCTTAATTGCACAAAGTAGTATTCCTTCTGGTCAGCTTATCGAATATACTTGGCGGGGCCCAAATGATTTCGAATTCGTCAAAACGACTACTTCCGATAGCTTCTTATTACAATTACCCGCAATTAGTCAAGCCCAAGCGGGGAGTTATACGTTAAGTTTAAAATCAGGCAATTGTTTCTCAGAGAGTCGGTCTGTATTAATCACCGTTAATCCAGGCTTATTGACTCCTATTTTGGAAGTGGAAGAAGCGGCAATTTGTGCAGGTACCCAAATCCAATTAAGCGCTACCTCCAATGTCAGTCTTCCCGTTGTGTATGAATGGTATTTAGAAAATTCAGACGGATTGGAATTAATGGCAAGCACTGCAACGCCCAACTTCACCATCAATAACGCTAGGTCCGTTCATTCAGGAAACTATATGGTTAGAATGGTTAGTGACAAGTGCCCTTCTAATTTTTCAAATCAAGAGTACATCATCGTTTTTGATGTCGAAACTATTATCACCCCTTTTAGTTCTGTCACCTCAGCGGAACCAGGATGCTTGGGAGACCCTATTCAATTGTCGGTCCCATTTTATCCGACTGCTACTTATGAATGGCATGGGCCGGGAGGATTCCAATCCAACAAGCACAATCCTGCAATTGTACAGGCAACTACCTTAGATGAGGGAGAATATTTTGTCATTATTAAAATGGAAGGATGTGATGCCGTTACTTCTACTGCCATTACTATCCAACTAAACCCAATTCCCGCAACCCCTATTACAACGACCAATAGTCCGATTTGTCAAGGAGACCCTTTATTGGTAACAATTGCCAATGCCACTAACTACACTAGTGCCAACACTTTCCAATGGTACGACTCTAATAATAACTTGGTCGCTGAAACGCCTAACCCACAAGCATCCATTCTTGAAATGCCTACGGACTTTAGCGGGGAGTTATACGCAGTGGCTACGGTTGGTGGATGTTCCTCTGAACCATCTAGCAGAACGGAAGTAATCATTTCAGAAGGAGCAACATTATCCATTGATGCTGGAGCGGATCAACAGTTTTGTGCGCTTAATACCGCATTTTTATCTGCCACCAGCCCTAGTTCTGGCGAGGGAAGTTGGACTTCCTTAACCGGTGGAATTATTGAACAGATCAATGAGGCCAACACGACAGTTCAGAACTTACGGGACGGCAGTAATTTATTTGTGTGGACCGTGAGTGATCCTATTTGTGGCAGTGTCCTAACAGACACCGTTGAAATTTTTGTAGGCACGACCACCCAAGACAGAGCTATTGCTGGAAGCGATCAGCAACTATGTGAAACAAATGCCACTCAACTTGATGCGACCTCCTTAGTGGATGCTACTGGTCGGTGGATACAATCCTCTGACCAAATCAGTCAAGGAGTAAGCATCACTTCACCAACCAATCCTACTACTATCATTAGAGGATTATTACCGGGCAATACTTATCAGTTTAATTGGATTATTTCGATTGCTAATTGCCCAGACTTCGATGCGGACCAAGTGGTCATACAAGTAGATGATATACCCGATGAAAAAGCAATCATCCCATTGGAGGAGTTAGCTTTATGTACAGAAAACGAAGTACGGATAGAAGCAGAAATACCCATTCTTAGTACTGGAAAATGGCACATTGCTCATCAAGATACAGGTTCTGATGCCATCACTCCAGAAAGTATGATCGACATCGCAAGTCCCACAAATGCTTCCATTCTTGTAGAAAATTTACCCTTTGGAAGCCATGTTTTAGTATGGTCTTTATCGAATGGTGGTTGCCAAAATTTCTCAACGGATAGCTTGTTCATTTATACGCAAGGAAGTGTTGTTGCCAACCCAGATGATTACATCATCAATTTCAATGACAGTTTACCTTTAGCCCTCCTTGATAATGACCAAGTAGCCAATTTTGAAGATAGTCAATTGACCATCACTCGTTATCCAGAATATGGTTCGATAAAGGAACTAACTGATGGTACGATTTTATATACCCCTTATCAAAATTATTTTGGTAAAGATTTTTTCCGTTATAAATTATGTAGCACCCTTTGTGAAGAAGTCTGTGATACGGCTATTGTGAATATTGCTATCACCGGTGTAGAAGGTTCGGGTGCTTGTTTTATTCCCAATACCATCTCTCCCAATAATGATGGCAACAATGATGTCTTTTTAATTTCTTGTTTGGATGACTTTCCAAATAATCAACTAAGCATCTTCAATCGTTGGGGAGACAAAGTATATGAAGCAGCCCCCTATAACAATAATTGGCAGGGAGACTTCGACCGTCAGCCTTTGCCTGCTGGCACTTATTTCTATGTATTGAAATTAACGAATGAAGGGGAACCTTTGCAGGGGTTTATTTCTTTGTTTCGGTGATGTGGGTTGCGAGTTGCGAGTGAACCGGTTGCGAGACATTTTTAGATTCTTTGACAAATCACGTGAAACGCTACGATCCGTGAATCGGATTGGCATCGAGCCTATCCGATTCACACAAGGGATTCTAAAGGGGCAACTGAGGCGCTGCCCATAGCCGTCAGGCTAAGAGATTAAAGAGTGGATAAGTCGTCAGGAGACGACTATGATAGGCATTCCAAGTCTGGAGACTTGGACTATCGGTCAAGATAATGCGATCTATCAAGTCTCCAGACTTGATAGGCTTATCCGAGTCTTCTCCTGACGACAACATT
>CALJIQ010000391.1 GCA_937973995.1 uncultured Saprospiraceae bacterium | reverse complement strand
GTAGTCTGACAAAAATAAGTTAACAACTTTGCTTTTCAGTTGATTGATTATTAATTACTGATTATTAGCTAATTAGGCGTGTTCAGTAGCGTCTGGAAAATAATTAATAATCAATAATTAATAATGTCACACTACTTATTGCTGTATCAACTTCACAACATCTCTTACGCCATTCTTATCAGAAACTTTTACCCAGTACATACCAGCCTGCGTACGGAGCATTTCAATAGGAATAGTCTGCCAACCTTCCCTTTGATTTTGATACTCTAATTGTTGAATAACCTTTCCATCAAGACTAAGAATTTCTATTTGTATATCCATTTCCTCTTGATTATAGGTCTGGACAGTGAAGTTGCTTGTTACTGGATTTGGGTACAATAATACCAATGGCGTTGCTGGATGAGGGTCCTCAAATTTCAGTTGTAAATCAGAAATACTAGAAGTAGAAGTATAGGCTTCGGCTGTTGCAATAGCAGAAGATAATTGTAGTAACTCACTCAATCGTCCACTTTGATGGGCTTGAAATTGTAACTTAAGTAAAGCACCAGAAGCAGGTTGCTGAACATCATACCAACTAATTGCTACTTGTCCTTTTTGAGTAGCATTAAAATGAGTGGGTTCAAAATTGGATAAACTGATATTCTCAATATTTACCAATTGCAATTTTTCCGTATCGTAACTAAAAGTAGATTGAAAGCCAAGGACAGATTGATCTATTGGTAAACTAAGAATAGCTTCTACGATAGTTCCTTTTGAGAACGATTGATCTTTTGTTATAAAAGAAACAGGAGATTCTTTTGATCTAGGTTCACTATGAATAGCTGTCAAACTACTCGCCCCTGAAGCATCCCCTATTTTGACTGCGGTAAAAGAGATGTTATTTATATTTGCCAAAGAAGCTAACTCTATTTGTTCAGGAAGAAAACGCCAATTTCCTTTCTCGAAATTATCATCAATTCCTAAAATTACTTTTCTGATTAATACAATATCAAAAGTGGAGATACCTCCAGAATTATTGGCATCTGCGGCTATTAGTTGAGCGTCTTCTGTAAAAGGGGTTTCGCCTAGTATATGTTTGGTAACTAAAACCAAATCGAATGTGGTAACGCCTTCATCCGCTGGTCCATTCTTTTCAGGGCGAATGGTGTAACTGGCATCCACTGGTAAATCAGGAAGGGTAAATTCACCATTGGCATCTGTAACTACTGTGGTAGAAGTACCTCCAGTAAAAGTAAGACTTACCTCGCCTACCCCTTCATTTTTGGGATTCCATACGCCTCCTGTAAGTGTCTTGGTGGTAACGGTAGTCTCTCCTGCTGCTACATCGAAACTAGCGGTCTTTACCACATCATTACCACATGGATCACTAGCTGTCCAAGTGTAGGTGACGGTTCTTCCACATTCTGCGTTACTAGAACGCTCGATAGTGAAATTAACTGGAATGTCTCCAAAACATCTTTTAGAAGCGGTAATGGTTTGTGGAGTCGGGAAAACCTCGCCACATGCTAGGTCAACCAAGGCAACTGGTTCGTCACTAAATCTTATGTCTGTTTCATCTGGTTCTACTTGAAAAGTTCGGGTGATAACCGTACGCATACCGCAACCATCCGTAGCGGTCCAACGATAGGTCACTGGATAACCATTGCACAAATCTTCTTGGAATTCATCTACAGAGAAGACAACATTTACATCTGTACAACCTGTGGAGGCAGTTAAGTTTTGGGGAATGGGTAAGGTTTGATTACAACGGATATTAGGAAGAGAATCTGGTTGCGTATCAAAGACAGGAGGATTTCTGTCGTGGGTAATGATAAAACTCATGGATGTTTCTGTCGTTTTTCCACAAGCACTAGTGGCTACCCAACGATAGGTAACGGTATTTCCATTACAAATATCTGGACTATAATTATCAACAGAAAAGTTAACGGTAGCAGTTCCACAAGCACTAGAAGCTGTTAAGGTCTCAGGAGCAGGAGTCGGATCACCACAATTGACATTTGGAATGGGAGTCGGTTGTTTATCAAAAACGGGAGCAGTTGAATCTGGGAGTACAGCAAAGGTTCTTGTTATAACGCTACTATTATCGCAACTGTCTGTAGCTGTCCAGCGATAAGTAACCGAATAGCCATTGCAAAAATCTTCTTGAAAGCTATCTATGGTAGCCAAAACACTTACTCCGCAGGAATCAGTAGCAAATAACTGTTCTTGTTCAGGTAAAGTGGAACTACAGCTAATATCTGAGATAGTAGCTGGTTCTGTTGTGAAAACAGGTCCAGCGGAATCATCAGTTGGTTTTTTAGCACCTGTTGCTCTTAGCGCAGCATCCAATTGATCCAATCCAGCTTGATTTCTATTAAACCCATTGGGGCTAAAATTCACAGTTCCATCTGGGGCGATTATTATAATAGTCGGCGTACCTAAGTAAGTACCATAAGTACCGTCTGTATATGGGGCGGCGGCTCCTATACTTCCTCCATCTGCGCTTACCCCTGGCCAGGTATGACCATGTCTATTTTGGAAAGCTATCACATCCGCATTATTTTCATTCAGCAAAACATCTAGGGCAATAAACTCTACATCCATAGTGCCGCTCCCCCAGTCTTTGTACAAGTCCCCTAGCAAAGGAGCAAAGGCATTACAAGGAGGGCATCCTTCCCAAAATAGCTCTATTAAAATAGTTTTATCCTGATCCAAATAATTTTCATATAAATCAATCATTTGCCCGTCCGTATCCATAATTAAAAAATTGGGAGCAGGCTGTGCTTTACCAACGATCGGAATCAGAAAAAAGGTGAGTAGTATATATAGATAGGTATAAGCTTTTCTCATGGGTAATGTATTTTATGACGAAACAGTATATAAGTATTGGCAAAAGGGAATAAAATAGGAAGTCCTTACGATTGGTAGTATAAAGTTAACTAATATTTCAATAAAATGTTCCTTTTGACTGACTCTATGCGACCTTAATCCAACAGCTAGGGTATTTCCCAAAGATTTCCCATCTTTGAGAGTATAAGTGGTTTCAATCAACCTATATGAAAGTAAATTACCTCGACAGCGTCCAAAAACAATTTCAATACTACAAACTTCTCGGCGACCGTACCTTTGCTCAATTAGAAGAGCCAGATATATTTTGGAAACATACCCCTGAAAGTAATTCTATTGCGATCATTGTCAAGCATCTATGGGGAAATATGCGCTCTAGATGGACCGATTTTTTAACTAGTGATGGAGAAAAGGAATGGCGACATCGGGATCAGGAATTTATAGAGGATATACAGACTAAAAAAGAATTGTTGGAAAAGTGGGAAGAAGGATGGCAGTGCTTGTTCACTGCGCTGGATGCTGTTAATGCAGAGAATTTTGATACCACGATCTATATTCGAAATATGGGGCATACGATTGTCGAGGCGATCAACCGCCAATTAGCGCATTATTCCTATCACGTAGGTCAGATTGTTTTTATCGGTACGATGATAAAAGGAAACCAATGGCAAAGTTTATCCATTCCAAAAGGGCAATCAGTAGCTTATAATAAAGCCAAATTTTCCAAACCTAAACACACCGAACATTTTACAGAAGAGTTTTTAGATGGTTCTTTTTATGCCGAGCAAGATGGTATTACTATTACAAATTTAAAAGGTATTCCACTAGAACAGATTGTTACATGTTTGGTCACTGCCTTTGAAGGATATTTTGTCCAAATGCCCTCTGATGTAGATTATTGGCGCAAGCGATATAAAGGTGCAAGAGTAGATTGGGAATTATCTTTTGGTGCTTTTCATGAGGAAAAATTAGTCGGATTTATCATTAATGGAGTAGATAATTTGAACGATGTATTAACTGCCTTTAATACAGGGACGGGCGTTATTCCTGCCTTTAGAGGAAAACAATTAGTAGATCGCTTATATGCTTTTGCATTGCCTTTTTTTGAAGAAAAAGGAATTGGGAAATGTGCGTTGGAGGTGATTCAAGAAAATGCGAGAGCGATCAAAGTGTATGAACGGATTGGCTTTACTAAAAAGAGAAATCTACTTTCTTTTAAAGGAACCATTACTACTAAGGAATTGCCAAAAGAGATAAGCATTAAGCAAGTCCCTTTAAATAGTATTCTTTCAGGGTTGGCCAATCATGACTACTATTCTTGGGATTTTAATAATGAGGCACTCTTTCTTTTACAGGACGATTATACGACCTATACGGTTTGGGATACCACCAATCGTCCGATTGGGTATTTTATGATTAATCTCAACAACAAGACCGTTGCTCAAATAGAAGCTCAGCCCTTAAATATACCTTTACTATTAAAAGGGATACAACAAGTTACCTCCACCTTTCGCATGGTCAATGTAGATGACCGCCGTACGGAGTTAATTGAAAATCTATTAACTTGTGGATTAGAAAATATCATTAATCAGTTTGAGATGGAGATGCTGTTGTAATAGGTGTTATTCGGTAGACGGTAGATGGTCGTTTCACTTGACGGTAGACGGTTGCCGTTATGTAATTTTTTTCTTTTAAAAATCATCCAATGAGAGAATACAAAGTTGAATCCTTAATTTACTTTTCAAAGTTAATGCGCGACAAAACGCATATTGCTAAGGATTCTTCGAAAGATATACAGGAAAAAATGGATGAATATGCAGCAAAAGGCTGGCGATTGGTTTCAACGGATGCCACTAGTTTTGGGGTAGCGGTATATATTTATTTGTATTTTGAAAAAGAGTCTGATAGCAGTACCTCGTAAAAACTATCTGATATGAAAAAAAGTATTGTATTATTCCCGTTTCTGTTGATCGTTTGTTTTTGCAATGGGCAGATCTTACACCAAAAGGAAAGTAAATCTGACTATTTTAATCTATTGAATGCTAATAAGAATCAAACGTTGATTTGGCAGGATTTGGCAGGCTTTAACTTTAGTAAGATGAATCCTAGTACATTAAATACAACTGTTCATGCTGATGGAGTAATGATCAATGAAAAGAAATATTTTCTTCAAATCAAGCAGCCAGATTTAAGTACTATCAACCCGATGCCTCAAGCACCTATTGATACGACTACTCATTACCATATCCAGATAATTGGTGAGGTAAAAGAGAAAAAGTAATGGTTCATTTCCAATTATAAAAGGCATTTCTACCTACTCGTCGGATGGCTATCGCCATCCGATGAGCAGGGCATTCCCATCCGACGGCGATAGCCATCGGATGGGAGAATAGAAACCTAACTTCTAATAAATGAGATACTTCGCAGAGCTATCTTACAATGGCACCAATTATGTAGGCTGGCAAAATCAGCCTAATGGCATCGCCGTACAAGCTAAAATAGAAGAAGCACTTTCTACTATACTGCGAGAAGAGATTGCTATTGTAGGATGTGGTCGTACGGATGCAGGGGTACATGCCAAACAGTATTTCATTCACTTTGATGTCGGTCAGCAGATAATGGATAACCTCACGCATCGCATCAATAAATTCCTGCCCAAAGACATTGCTTTTAAACGATTTATTCCCGTTAAAGACACAGTACATGCTCGATTTGATGCCACCAATAGAGGCTACGAATACCATATCGAATACTATAAAAATCCGCACAAAACAGATACTGCCTATTTCTATCCGTTTGCTCACCAATTGGATATGAAACTGTTACAAGAATCGGCTAAATTATTAATTGATTACGATGAATTTCTGCCATTTTGTAAAACCAATTCTGATGCGAAGACGATGTGTTGCGAAGTAAGAGAATGTTATTGGACTTTAGATGAAGAGCAAGATCATTTAGTATTTCGCATAGCAGCAGATCGTTTTCTGAGAGGGATGGTTCGATTAATTGTGGGCATGTGTTTAAATGTAGCATTGCATAAAATACCACTGGAAACAGTAAAAACCGCAATGGATAATCAAACTCGATTGGA
>CALJIQ010000390.1 GCA_937973995.1 uncultured Saprospiraceae bacterium | reverse complement strand
ATATCTATCTCAAACTGGTAGACAATGGAATCTGAGCGATTACCATTAACATCTACTGCTTGAAAAATAAACTCATAGCTACCCGCAAGTAATTGCAACCCACCTGTGACATTGAAAGGATCAAGTTCCATTAAGTTCTCAACGTCTAGATTAAGTGTTGCACCTGCTGATTTAGTATTAATAGCTGTTCCGTTATAGCTAAAGAAAATAGAGTCAATATCACAGGTTGACGTAGGTGAACTTATCTCCCAATTCAAAATTGTATCACACATTGCCATTATTTCACCCAAAGCAACAGTATCAGGTATTCCATCAGCATTTGATCCAAGGATAATCGTATCTCCAACTGCTGTACCTGGAGAAGTGAAACTAGCAGGATTTTCATCAATGATGATGTCCAAGCTATTTGTCTCTGAAGCAGTAAGTGTAATTAAATCACTAAAAGCAATTCTATCATCAGTTGTCAGATCTTCATCTGTATCTAGATTACAATCTGTATTATTTGACCCTAAAAATACTAAGACGGTTTGATATGTTCCAGTATCCAGAGTCGCAGACATTGGTACTTGAATAGCTGCACTATTAGCATCAATATCATCACCATCTACCATTATTGAATCCACTACTACACCATTTTGAATTATCAAAATGGCGTACTCATCACCAGCATCATCACAATCACTAGGAACATCATCAAATGAAACTTCTAGAAAACCCTCGGAATCTGTACCCGATGCACAAATAGGGTTCATAGACATAGAGTTACTGATCTCAATAACAGGAATAACATCTAGAGTAGTAAAAGGAACAGCAGGAGTAGAAACAGCTGAACTCGCATCACAATTCTGAACGATAATTAATTCATGGTCATTATCAGGTAATAATCCTGAGATAAACCGGGAATTATTAGTTATTCCTGAAACTGAAAACGAACCACTTGAATTATCTAAATTACTAACCTGAATTTGATAATCTACAAAATTTTCTGAACCAAAACCTCCCATATCCCACGTAACCATTATTGTAGAATCTGTTACATTAGTAACCATTATATTAGTTGGAGCTTGACATTGTCCTAAGGAACTATTCATGCTTAATCCACCCCAAATCATCCCCACCAAAAACAGCAAAGACCACCCACCAACACCTCGCCGAGGCATACCCGACGGATTTATTTTTTTATACAAGCCAAAGGAGAACAGGGTGAAGAAGGTACTCCTTATGGCATTCCTAAGTAATGGAATATTCATAAGACCAATATTTTTCATGTTGTTATGTAAAATGTGCAGCATGTGCAAATCGGTTTTCGGTAATAAAATATGTTGGCGAGGGAAAAAAATTAATTGATAATGGAGAATGGAGAATTGAGAATTAATAATTCATCATCAATTGTCAATTGTCCATTGAAATAGTTGCGTCGGGATATTGCGAGGTAGGGTATAGTCGTTTTTAAACTGGGTAACATGTCGTCTTTAATTTAATGTTGAATGCTGAATTTTGAATTTTGAATGATAAGTAGCATTCAAAATTCATTCATTCAAAATTCAAAATTATTTTCCTAAAGTCCTTAATAATCAGTTGATTATTTATTATAAAAATTTACGTATTATAAATTTAACAAATATCAAGCCAATTACAGATACCATTTACGGAGGTGGTTAAAATAGGATACATTTTGTTGTGCTATTTTTTCCACAGGTCCCCAAAAATGTTAAAAATAGCCGTATTCGACTGAGTAACAGCCCGAATAGGAGTCTATTCTAACAGATTAGGAAAAGGGAGGATGTTGGAGGAAATGGTGCGGAACTGAACGAAATTGGGAAGGATACCCAATACAGAGTCGGTTAGTGGACATGATGTTCATAGGAAAAATGTGTTTGTTCTGGGAAATCGGTTTCTATTGTCTGTTTATATGTCTAAAATGTTTAATTGTTTAGAATAAAACAATTTTAGTAAACAAATAGCCAAAAAACTCAAAATTACATGCCAAAAATAGCCATCATGCTAATCAGTTGCAATTTTTTCCCAGCAATTCGATAAAAATTGACAAATTAATTGAAAAGTCCGTCATTAGATCGCTGCGCTTGCGCTGTCAGCGACCTAACTTATGCCTCGCTGGCTAACCGGACTGACCGAGAATGTTCTATGTTGCCTATTTACGGGGTCACTTATTAGTGCCCCCGTAAATTTAGTCTTTGAAAACCAAAGAATTAAGTAACGGGGGCACCTCAAAGTGACCCCGTTACAAACTCCCAAAGGCATTCTCGGTCAGCCTGTAACGCCAGCCCGGCAAGTAGGTTTTAGGAGGTAAGGATTTCAAAAATTGGCTTTTTAAAGTCAATTTTTAGAATCCTTGCCTTCTAAGCACCTTATTTGCGAGACGCCAAAGGCGGCGAGCAAACATCTCTGACAGTTGAAGACGGTCTGACTTCTCAGTTATATATAAATCGGAATTGGGTCGGAATTGGTTAAATAGAAGGTTGTAGGTTGACGCTTTGGTTTCCCTCGTTGGGGTGCTAACTGGGTTATTCTCTTAGTGCTAGTGTTGTTTAGTTTTAGTCCCTCGCAGATGATTGGAATATGGATCGTTGATGATTTAATTGATATTCAATCGCTACCATCAACACTTTCTATATCACAACATCTAACATCCGCAATATGTAATCTTTTAATATGTAATACTAGCTGTTATTAGTGAAGTGGGATAAGTTGGGAGTGAAGTGGGAGGGCGGGTTGCGGGTGAGTGGGTTGCGGGAGAACGACAATGTCATTGGAATAAGGACTTATGAATTAACTCCCCCCAACCCCCTCTTAAAAAGAGGGGGAGAATAATCTAGATAAGTTGAGAACCTTCTGACCGTGAACTCCCCCCAACCCCCCTCTTAAAAAGAGGGGGAGTCTCTCCGCGATAAAAGTAGTCCTTTGTCGACGGAGGAATTCCCCTCCATTTGAAGATTAGCGATTGCTTTTACCCAGAGGTAAAAAGAGCAAAGCCAAAAGGGTTAGGGGTGGGTTATTTTTTGGCTTTGCAAAAGTCTCTCGATTAATTAATTTCCTTATTTCAATGATATTGGGCTGAGCGGGTTGCGAGTGAATGGGTTGCGAGTTGCGATGGAATTTGGTATTTGGAATTTGATATTTAGACTTCCCGATCCATTTGTAAGCTAAACTCCAAAAGATAGTCTATTAAAAACTGGACATTGTATCTTTTAATATATAAATTGCGATATAATAAAAGACATCCCTATCCTTTAGCTACTTTCCCATACTCTTTACAACCTTCCGACAAAAGACAAACCGTACAATTTAAGTAACTGATTCACTAATTCTGAATGTAGAATTTTGAATGTTGAATAGTGCGCTATATTCAACATTCAATCATTCAAAATTCAAAATTATATTTCCCACTAACATTTAAGTATGAATAAATTAATCTTTATTAGCATCTTCCTATGTTTTAGCTTTTGGGCCGTTGGCCAAAACAATGTCCAATGGACCAATATGGTCAACACCACCGCTGATGGCAACACGCTTACCAAAACTGGTAGCAATGGCTGGAATGCGGGTGGCTCTTCTACAAAAGAGTTGGCAGCCAATAGCGATGGCTATGCCGAAATCACCATCAATCAAGATAATACCCATCGATTTTTTGGATTAAGTGCGAATGATGCCAGTGTTCATTTCACGGATATTGATTTTGCGATCTTTTTATTATCCAATCAATCTATTCGGATTTATGAATTAGGTTCTTATAAAGGCAGCTTTGGTAACTATGCCAAAGGCGACCGATTAAGAGTAGAAAGAGCCAATGGTAAAATCAACTATTCCAAAAATGGAGTCACACTATATACCTCTGTCACTGCTAGTACTAGCAGTTTAGTAGTAGATGCTACGATCTATCATCAAGGTGGAACTGTTGAAAATGCGGTAGCCTCTTTTGATTCAGGTGGCGGTTGTACCGATGCAGACGGAGATGGGGTGTGTGCAGATCAAGATTGTAATGATAATAATGCAAATATTCCTGCAGCTCCGGGTACCGCCTGCAATGATAACAATGCCAATACTGTAAACGATGTTATTCAAGCAGATGGCTGTACTTGTCGAGGTGAAACGCCAGCTTGTACAGATGCTGATAATGATGGGGTTTGTGCAGCAGATGATTGCGATGATAATAATGCGAATGTACCCACGAATCCTGGTACCGCTTGTAATGATAATAATGCCAATACTCAAAATGATGTCATCCAAGCAGATGGCTGTACTTGCCAAGGGGAAGTAGTTAATAATTGTGGTGTTCCAACCAATTTATCAGCGTCCTCTTCTTCTCAAGGGGTCATTACCTTTAAATGGTCCAATGAGGGAGCCTCTGAGTATCATATACAATATCGAATTTCAGGAGGGACTTGGCAATCAGCTTATCCTACTACCAACCAACACACTGTCACGAGTCTTAGCGCAGGCATTTATCAATATCGAGTTAGAGCGAGATGTGGAGCTTATACTAATTATACGAGTATCGCTAATTTCACTTTAACTGACCCTACTACCACTTCAGGTAATGACGGTCTATGGACAGACGGCGGGGACAAAATATATCATACAGGCAAAGTATTGATTGGTCCAGCTACCAATAATACCCTGTCTGGAGACTTCAATCTTTATGTTACAAAAGGTATTCTTTCAGAAAGAATGCGCGTGAGAACGGTAGATGATTGGGCAGATTATGTTTTTGAAAAAGACTATCCTCTAAATAAAATTTCCTTTGTAGAACAACATATAAAAACGAACAAACACTTACCCAATGTTCCTTCTGCTAAAGAAGTGGAGAAAGAAGGATTTGACTTGAGCAAAATGGACGCTACCCTACTCCGTCAAATCGAAGAATTGTGGTTGCATACCATCGAACTAAATAAAAAAGTACAATCATTAGAAGAAGAGCTCAAGCAATTAAAAGAAGAGAAGTAATTTATTTTCAATCACAAATGTTGTTATGCCTCGCTGGCTAACCAGGGTGACCGAGAATGGGCTATGTTGCCTATTTACGGGGGCACTTCAAAGTGTGACCCCGTTACAAACTCCCAAAGGCATTCTCGGTCACCCTGTAACGCCAGCTCGGCAAGTAGGTTTTCGGCGGCAAGGATTTAATTTTCCCTGTCACATTTTTTAACAACTGGGGCAAATAATAAACATCTAAATGGCTCATATTTGCATTGTATAATACGCCCTGATTATTCTCCAACTCCTCTTAGAGTCCCACCCCTCTATAAAAATTTATCCCGTTTTACCTACCTACACTCTTATCCATAATTTCTAAAATAGAGATACCATAAGACAATTCTATTCAAGTATAATCCTACTTATAATGCTAGGTCATACGGTAATAGAGAAAATAAAAAAAACCAGAATTAATGGCAGTTAATTCTGGCGATAGAAAGTTAAATTCTCAATGATAGAGAATTTGTCGTATTGTATAATGTCGTAAAATGATGCCAGTTTGCTTAAAATTGGTTTCGAGGTTATATAGTGTTACTACCACTCCCTGTTGTTTCTTTACAAATAGAACAACCTAACTACTATTTTGCCTACCACTCTTACCATTTCACAATATTGAGTATTTGACTTTCCTATCTCAATATCCTCTTTAAAAAAATTCTAAAACTACCTGTTCCTCCTGATGCGAAGCATCTTCAGCAAATGTTAATCTTATGAAAAAGAGTTTTACTTCATTAGTGAAGCGTACTAGTTTTCTATTGCCATCCTTTGGTTTCTCAACTACTGCAACCGAGAAAACTAGATTTGGAATGGGTCTTTCCAAATTACGCTTACTCTCCTGTTTATTACTACTTACTTTTTGTGAAATGGGTTGGGCGCAATGTCCCAATATTCAAATCGTAGACTTACGAGATGTCCCAGGTTTCCCTCAAGCGAATAATCTCAATGTTTGTGGTGAACCAGATACTTTATCCTTATTGATTTTCACAGATGATCCTGGGGAGATTAAAGGATTTGAGATGACCGTCAACATGGTCCAAGGGATGCGGTATGCAGGATTTGAAGATACGCATTATGGAGGTTGTACGGATATTAGCAATGCAGATCCAGATATTAATAGTCCCGTCTTCATTGCTAATGGAATTACCTGTGGAGATATTTTTGTGGCGAATATTGGAGTAACCGCAGATTGTACGGTGGATATAGTCAATAATGACTATGTCCTTGAAGTCGAATACGAGTATGTCTATTTTCCACCAACAGGAGGAGCGATTGAATGTAAAGGTTCTTATACTTTAGATAATGATTTTAATAGCTCTTTAAAAGAGTCGGTGTTGAATATGTTTACACCTAGCCCTATTGATGTAACGGTAACTGGATTGGGTACACCTGCTTGTCAGACCCTCACGATTTCTCAAGATGGGTTACAGGCGTATGTCAACGAATTTCAATTTGCAGTTTGCGGATTGGATATAGAGGGTACTAGTCCAGTGAGCATTTCTTCTATGACGGCCAATGGCATAGATATATTAGCAGGAGCAACTTATAATCCTGCCGATACCTCTATTACCACAACGATTGATGGCACTCATTTCCCAAACAATGGCAGCCCTAACCCTGCGGATGAAAGGATGAATACCAATGAAAAGGTAACCGTAGAAATTTGTTACGAAGTAGCCAATTGTCCAGAGGGTTCGGATATTCCTTTCGCTTATAAAGCATGGTATGGTTGCTTTGAGGAAATATGTCAAACGACAGGTCAAGGCTCTTTTTTAAAAGTACGACCGACGGGTTCTATGCTACCCGATATAACTGCTTCCTTAGATAATGGAATTACCATTTGTGGCTCTGATGCCACTGTAACCACTACCATAGAAAATCCAAATACAGATACCGAACAAAATGTATATACCGATGTGAGTCTTGGATTCCAAGCTTGTGGCTTAGAGCAACTCATAATTACAGAAGTAACTATTAATGGAGAAAATGTACCTCCCTTATATATGGTAATTGGGGATGATATAGATATAGACCTAAGCATGAATACCAATCCCAATATCGGATTAGTCGATTATGATGGGGATGGCTTTTTTGATGATTTGCCTGGAGGGGCAGCTCCCTTAAATGTCACCGTTAAATTCAATTTAGCCTGTGGCGTAGGAGGCCCTTATGGAGGGACTGATTGTCCAGTAATAAATTGTGAAAATGTACAATTTTATTTTAAAGGAAAAACAAATTGTGGCAATGCTTTTAGAGGATTCCCATCAACAGATGGATTTAATTTATTATATGGTCAAACGGCTGCTTCTAATCCTACAGAGATAGATTTAAATAGTACAGGTAGTGTAGTAGGATATGACTTTGGAAAATATAGTAATGATGGTGCCCCAATAGCTAGCAGAAATTCCTCTACACAAGAAGTCACTTTTTGCTTCGATTTTGGTAAAGAAAATATAGAAGAATGTCCAAGTGGCCCTGATACTAGATTCGTCGTTCAACTGGCAGGTCCTCCTACCGTTATTCCTGATTTTGAATTTGTTGCTGGATCTGCCATGCTATCCACGGACGGTGGTACCAGCTACTCAGCAGTAGCAGATAGCGAAGTGGACTATGTACTAATTGATGACTCTAACGCAGAACTAACGATCAATGCTGGTACAACGGATGCGCAACTTTGCTATAAATATCAATTAGAGTTAGATACTTGTCTCTGTTTACCTATTCAATATATTGCGGTTACCCAGCAAGTAATATCTACTTGTACTGATTGCGAACCAGATTGTGATCTAGTAAAGGGCTGTAGAAACACCTTATTTAAAGTAGATCCTGAATGTACCAATTGTGAATGTTTAGCGGAATATTTCACAGAAAGGAACGATCGAACGAATTTTGGTTATACAGATAAAACCATGACTACTAGACTTACAAGGGACGAAGTACCTGTTGAAGATTTAAGAAGATACATGCCCGGAGATACATTAGAAC
Organism: uncultured Saprospiraceae bacterium; assembly: GCA_937973995.1. Lineage (GTDB taxonomy): Bacteria > Bacteroidota > Bacteroidia > Chitinophagales > Saprospiraceae > JAFMDF01. The sequence goes on along the minus strand of CALJIQ010000390.1, from coordinate 18,728 downwards.
ACTGGGGGCATGTAGAATTCTATAGTGAAGAAGTTTTTAATGATCCTGCTTATTGGAGTTTCGTGTGGGCACTATATCCTTTAGGAGGCTCCTATACCACTGCCCAAAAACTACCTTTATCAATGGATGCACCAAGAAGTGTGTTAGATGAAATAAGTGTAGAGAATCCTGATGGAACGATGCAGGTTGTAGATTTATCTTCCCTTGCTGGTTGTATGCAAGCAGGAACACGAGAGGTATATAACTCTTATGTATCGAACTTTGGAGATTATGACTGGATAGATCATACAGGGGATGGACGGGTATGCCACAACTCTTTTTACAATAGTTTTGATGGGTATGATAATAATTATCTGAATATGCGATTTTACAATTATGATAGAATCCAAGAATGTAATAATACCAACCCTGCTATTGGAAATAGAGCTGATTGGGGAGATGGAGATTGTTTAACGGAGTTCATTGATGCATATAATCTAACCGTAGGCTCAAAATTGTATTTTAAATTCCGAGTACCCTTAATCAAAAATCCCTACCGAGCGCAAGGCGAAATTTTAGGATTAGCACCTGCAGAAGATCCTGCTATGCGCATTTTTACAAGCACCCAATTTTATCAAGTGGATGATATAGCGGGCGGCACTTTACATTGTCAATCCCTTTTAGGAGCCGCTTGTAGAAGTGACGAACCTTTCTTTGGTTCTTGTCCTGGAGATTTATACTCAAAAACAGATATCACCTTAGATAATTGTGGGGGCAGCATTAAGCATACTTTTGCCATTTCCGATTTTGCAGGCCCTCCTGGTGATCCTTGGTTTACCGCAGAATACCGACCATTAATCGAATTACACGATATAAGTCTGCCTATATTTTCTCCGTTAGCTTACTGCGCCAATGCAAAAGTCATCCGAAATGGAGTAGAAACTTCTATTACGGTAGATTCTGTTGAAAATATGTCTTGCAGCCCAGTGAGTGGCTACAATGATGACTTATGCGCTGTGGACGCAGGCAACAAAGGCTATATTGTTTTTGACCTTTTTGAACAGGGCATACAAGGATTAGGAATTGGCTTAGATAATTGTGATACCCTATGTATTACTTATGATTTTTGCATGACTTGCCCTGCCCCGATAGAAGGTCTGCTGGATTATGACATGCTCATTGATTGGTGCTTTACGGGCCATAAACCTGATGAATGTACGATTGGAAAAATGATCTGTACCACTGGCACAGCTGGTTTCCGAAATAACTCCTATTGTGATGACGCAGGATTGGCAAGTGGTACAAATTACTACAATGCATTTATGCTAGATACCCTCTATTGCAAGCAAGATGTCCCTGGAGGGATTGTGTTTGTAGATGACAGTGCGGTCACTCCCACGGATCCTGTAACGGCTACCAATAATGGGACTAATTTATTAGCTTCTGGTTCACCAGGAAGTAGTATAGAAATACAACCTATTGAGTTTTGTAATACAGATGCCATGGATGCTACTGGTTTCTTAGGATACGTTTCTGTTCCTAGTAGTGTAACTTTTATGGGTGCCTGTGCAGATGCAGCTGGAAATACCCCACTCACCACTGCTTTAGTATCCGATGATGGGGTCTTAAAAAAATATTCCATAGATGTTGGACAATCCACCTTAACTAGTGGCGAATGTATCGAAATATATATTAAAACTACTTTACTCTTTTGTCCACTTCCTGGTTCTCTTCCTCCTGAAATTTGTGTGGGAGCCACTTCAGGTTGTGCACCAGATGAAGTACGTGCTGCCTTAGGCGGTGGTGGAGACGCTTGTTCAGGAACAGAAGTGTGCTATGCCTATATTTTTGGAGAAGCAGGCATACAGTCAGAATGGTTTTCTTTACCAACTGAAATCAATTTATGCGAACCATTTATGATGAACATTCGGATAAAGAATGTAAAAGCATTGACCTTACTCAATTTAGAAGCGGCCTTTGATTTGCCTGCAGGTTTATCTGTTATACCTGGTTCTTGGGAAGTAGCTTATCCCGGTGGTGCAGTAAATATGACTGGTAATTTTGGCGCGTGGACAGGTATTCCTGATCCAGATGTCGTGTCTGGTGATAACTATACTTACTCAGATGATGCCTTATGGAATAGCTTTATTGACCAGAATGGTCTAGTAGGAGTAACCTCGTCTTTAGATAGTAATAATGTGGCTTTCCGATTCCAAGTCACGACCGATTGTGATGAGTTTTTATCAGGCTCCAGAGCGGCTACAGAAACGCAAGTGTCTGATCCTTGTGGACTAGGGAATTTAAGTTCAGGAGAAGTGGCTTCTCCTCCTTTAATAGTGGCTGGAGCGAATCCAGCAGATCATGCGCAACTATTAACCGTTGCCAATCCAGAGGCTCTATACTGTGGTGGCTTAGTTAATACCTTTGGCTTAACTGCTTTAAATATTTCTGACTATCCTACGACCGATAGTGTACTAGCTTGTATCACGATCCCTACAGATGATTTAGACTATGTCCCCGGTTCTATCATGGTCACCAATCCTGCTGGATTTGTACCTACTTATATGACCGATACACAAGTGGGAACAGACCGAATTATCTGCATGAACGTTCCGCCTATTCCGCCAGGCGCTTCCATTGGAATCACCTTTGGTGCAGAGATGAAAGAGTCTTCTTCTTGTGGTGATATCATGATTGGTGCGGATGTTAAGAGTGTAGTGGAAGCCGTCACTTGTACGCCAGGTCCACCTAACATGTGTGATGTGTTCGTTCAAAATAGTATCAACCCAGGGATATTCATAGAGCGCAAACCACCTTTAGAAACTGCTGATTTAAAGGTATATTCGGATTGTTCAAATGGAGATGATCCAGTACAAGTTTGCTATGAAGTAACTTTAGTAAATCCTGGACCACAATACGATGGAACTGTTCGCATAGGCATCCATGATGATGTAACTGCCAATAGCATTTTAGATGCTTTTGATACAGAACTAAATGGCATGGATCACACCGTTTCTTTAGGGACAGGAGATACGGCTATTGTTATGATGTGCTTGGATGTACCTGCGATTCAGTCTTGTCCGATTATTATTAATCAGACCTACGAAACCACTTGTGCTTGTGATAATGAAGCTACGCCTATTACTAATTTACCACCTGCATTTATAGCTACTTTAGAAGAGTGTATTGTGCTTTGCCCAGGCATGCCATTAGAATTAGAAACCTGTGGTAATTATGATATTACGTTAGAGCCTGCCGAAGGCGGTACAGTTACGGATGATGGATCGGGTATGACTAGCATCGCATTAAATGCAGGATTTGGTGTAGAGACGCCTGTCAAATTAGTAGTGTCAGGCACTCAAGGGGAATGTCCGATGATGGAAATGCGAGAGTTAAAATCTATCGGCGATTGGGTACCAACCAATCAAGTAGCAGAAATTTGTGAAGATGATTGCGTGGACCTTGATTTGCTAATTCCAGATAATATTGTAGGAGGTGCTACAATTACTTGGTCGCCTACATTGGGCTTAGATGATCCAACTAGTGCAACGCCTGAAGTTTGTAATCTTACCGCCAATCAAGTTTATAATGTAGAAATAAAATTTGGAGAGTCTTGTGTCTTCAATATAGACTATACAGTCCTCTACAATCCTAAAGGAGTTACGACCATTACAGGAGAAGAATTTTGCTTATGTTATGAATTAGGTACTTTAGAAGCACCTGCTGGTTTTGACTCTTACGAATGGTATTCCATACAAAGTGGCGTAGAGATAAAAGAACAAGTAACCACTACCAATACTTGGAATGGTCCAGCAGTAGCAGGGGACTATTTCGTAAAAGCTTATTCGGAAAAGGATTTATGTCCTTTTGTTTCAGAAGTCTATACTTTGACGACTAAGGAATGTGTGGATTTAGAATTGACCAAAGGAATTGTCAATATTCCAAGTCCACTAACAATTGGTAGCCAAGTGACTTATGAGATAGTTGTTTGTAATATTCAGGATGATTCACTCGGTTTAAAATTTGATGCAACCAATGTACAAGTATCAGACGAGTTACCAGGTACGGTTACTTATGTACAACATATTCAGTCTTCTGGTAACTACAGTCCTACTACCAACCAATGGGATATTTCGGTAGTAGAAAGTGGCACTTGTGATACGCTTTGGGTAGATGTTACCTTAGATGATTATGGTTCGATAGAAAATACCGCTCAAGTTACTGGTAGTGATAATGATGATATAGATAGTACACCAAATAATGACGATGGAGATCAAAGTGAGGATGAAGAAGATAATGCCATTATCATGGTGGATACCTTCGATCTAGCCTTAACTAAAAAGCTCAGTCCGCTACAAACCGTTCCCGTTACCATTGGAAGTACGGTTACTTATGATATAGAAGTTTGTAATCAAGGAACCATAGATGCGTATAATGTTGAGGTGGTAGATTATGTACCAACAGGCATGATGGTAACCGATCCTAATTGGACAACAGGAAGTGTAGCGGATGAATACTTCCGTACCATTCAAGGTCCGATAACACCTGGGATGTGTACCACTGTTCAATTGGTAACCACCATAACAGCTATACCACCAAATGGCAGCTATACCAACCATGCAGAAATAAGTACGGCGGAGGATGTAAATGGAGACACACCACCAGATATTGATAGTTCACCTGATAATGACCCTGCGAATGATGGGCCTGTTACAGATGATACAGTGGACAATAGTAGTGGAGATGAAGACGATCATGATCCAGCCGTCATTCCAGTTGTGGAGGTAGAATGTGAAATCGCTAGTAATAGCGATCTATGTCCAGAAACACCACTGATGATGGAGGAGATAGGAATGGGCAATACTGCTTGGAGTTGGTCTGGTCCTAATAATTTTTCAAGTACCCTTAAATCCAATACCATTATGCCTGCTGTGGCGGGCACCTATATGGTAACCGTTACAGATGCGAATGGATTAACAGGAGTTTGTCAAACCGAAATTGGTATCTTCCCTGTCATGACTATTTCGACCAACTTGACTAATGCCTCTTGTGATACGTTTGCAGATGGATCTATTGATTTAACGGTAGTTGGCGGAACGGGTCCTTTCCAATTTGATTGGAGTAATGATGGTCCAGATGCCCCAGACGATGATCCAGAGGATATTGCCAATTTAGCAGCAGGCACCTATATGCTAACGGTGACAGATGCGAATGGCTGTATGATAGATACGATGTTCACCATAACGGAACCACCTGCCTTAACTTGTACCACTACTCCAACCCATCTCACTTGCAACGGAGATGCTTCAGGGACAATTGCTGTAACAGCAGCAGGTGGAACTGGAACTTATGAATATAGCTTAGATGGTGGACCCTACCAGCCAGGTGCTTCCTTTACAGGATTAGCAGGAGGGGCATATGAAGTGACGGTTAAAGATGCGAATGGTTGTACGACGATGTGTATGGCTACTGTCACAGAACCAGAAGCACTAACTTGCGAATTAATTGCCCTTACACCAGAATCCTGTACCTTCAATGATGGTAGTATCGAGGTGTCAGCCACCGGCGGAACAGGAGCGATTACTTATAGCATTGATGGAGGTACGACTACTCAAACAACTGGATTATTCGCAGGCTTAACCGTTGGTAACTACACCATTACTTTAGAAGATGAAAGCGGTTGTACGGCTACTTGTGAGTACGAAATTTTACCTGACTGTTATGATTTGGCATTAGTTAAAACACTAGTAACGCCCGGTCCTTATAGCTATGGTCAAAATGTAGTCTTTGAAATAGAAGTCTTCAACCAAGGAAATATAGATGCAACCAATGTAGAAATAACAGATCATATTGCTTGTGGATTTACTTACAATCCTGGTGTATTAACTAATTTGGCTAATGATTGGACGCCACTAGCGACTACCTTCCCGATGACGGACATCGCTAGCATTCCAGCACAGACTAGCCAAACGGTTCAGATAGAATTAACGATCACGGAATGTACAGATATTGGAGGACATATAAATGAAGCAGAAATTAGTAAAGCATCTGATGAAAACGGCGCACCTATAACAGATGTAGATAGCACCCCTGACTATGATCCAAACAATGATGCAGGTGGCAATCCGAGTGACAGCACCGATAACCAGTTAGATGGAAACGGTACAGACGATGAAGATGACCATGACACAGCATTGGTACCTATCTATGATTTGGCATTGACCAAAACATTAGTTACTCCTGCCACTTATGCGTATGGAGACACTTTAGAATTTGCCATTGAAGTGTGTAACCAAGCATCCAACCCAGTCATGAATATTGCAGTAAGCGATTACGTGCCCGTAGGTTATAGCTATGATGCTTCTCTCAATACAGGATGGGTAGGAAGTGGACCAACACCAACCACGCTGACCTATACTTACACGACTCCTTTATTATACGGTGCAGAGTGTACAACCATTCCATTATTCTTAGTGATGGAAATGGCAGGTGGTACAGATGATTGGAAAAACGTCAGTGAAATCAGCAGCTTTGAAGATGAAGCAGGTGATCCACAAACAGATGTAGATAGCACGCCTGACGATAATCCAACTAACGATGGTGTCATGGAAGACGATGCTACTGATGGTACAAACGGAGATGAGGACGATTCCGATTTTGCAGGACCAGAAGTAGTGGATATTGCACTAGTGAAAACGACTAGCGACACAGGTCCATTTACGTATGGTGATGTAGTAACGTTTGATATTAAAGTTTACAACCAAGGAAACATTGATCTATACAATGCAGTGGTAAATGATTTTGTCCCTTGCGGATATAAATACTTACCTGCAAATGATACCGACTGGACGTATGATGCTGGCACAAGTGTCGCGACTACTACCGTTGCTGGTCCTATCCTACCAGGGGATAGCATTACGGTTAGCATCCAAGTAGAAGTACAAGCTTGTCCAAGCGATCCTTCTGGTGGATGGACGAATGTATCAGAAGTAGCATCTTTCCAAGATGGAAATGGCGAAGACAGAACAGAAGATGATATAGATTCTACGGGAGACGATGATCCTACTAATGATGTGACAACGGATAACACCAATGATAATCTCAATGTGGACGAAGATGATAATGATCCTGAAACAATCGGTATATTCGATTTAGCACAGATCAAAGAAATCGTCACGCCAAGTCCTTATGCTTATGGTGATAAATTAGAATATAAAATCACTGTTGTTAATCAAGGTAATATTGATGCAACTAACATTAATATCACCGATCATTTACCAACTGGTCTAAGTTTTGATGCAGCGGATAATCCTGATTGGGATGCTACGAATGCACCTGATTATACCTATGCAATCACCACGCTATTAGAGCCAGGAGATACCTTCTGTATTCCTTACTTTGCTACCTTAGAAATGACTACAGGTGACAACAGTAATTATACAAATATTTCTGAAATCACCAGTAGCGAAGATGGTAATGGAAATGATACCAGTAATATTGATGCCGATAGCTCGCCTGATGCCGATCCTACAAATGACGCAGGTGGAGAGCCAAATGGCGATTCTGATAACCAATTTGATGGGAATGGAACAGATGATGAAGATGATAATGATCTAGCCATCGTAGAGGTCTTTGATCTAGCATTAAAGAAAACTACTTCTGCTACAGGACCATTCAGCTATGGTGATACGATTACGTTTGATTTTACGGTTTACAATCAAGGAAATATTCCTTCAACAAATATTGAAATCACCGAGCAAACGCCTTGTGGTTATAGTTTGATTCCTGCACTAAACCCACAATGGTTAGGTACAGGTAGCACTGCTACGACTACGATTACCGATACTTTACAAGGAGGTGATTCTACCATCGTTTCTGTGGCATTCTTAATTGAGCCTTGCTACGAAGCAGTTGATAATGCTTGGAAAAACACAGGCGAAATCTCTGCCAGTGAAGATGATATGGGGAACGATACCACTAATGATGATATTGATTCCTTTGCAGATGGCGATCCATCTAACGATGGCGATATGTTGGATAATGATACCAATGGAGAGAATGGCGATGAGGATGATTCTGATTTTGAGTTGATTGAAATATTCGACTTAGCACAGAAGAAGACTATTGTTACAGCTGGTCCTTATGCTTATGGTGATACCATTACTTATGCCATTACGGTGTATAACCAAGGTAATGTAAATGCTACCAACATAGAGGTAACAGACTTTGTACCAGCAGGTCTTCAATTTGATCCTGCATTAAATACCCATTGGACAGGAAGTGCTCCTTCCGTGACCACTTTGATTACGGATACGCTTAGTACAGGAGATTCTTCTGTGGTAAATATCCAGTTGATTTTATTACCAAATGCTGGTGGTATTGATGACTATACCAATATTGCAGAAATCTCTTCTAGTGAAGACGATATGGGCAATGACACTTCTGGAGATGATATAGATTCTACACCTGATACCGATCCTACAAATGATCCAGGGGGTGAACCGAATGGCGATTCTGATGATCAAGTAGATGGCAATGGAACGGATGATGAAGATGATAATGATCCTGCTACCATTGAAGTATTTGACTTAGCACTAAAGAAAACCACTAACAATGTGGGTCCTTTCGCTTATGGCGATGTGATGACTTTTGACTTCACCGTGTATAATCAAGGAAATATTGCAAGCACTAATATCGAAGTAACAGATTACATTCCTTGCGGATATTTGTTTGACCCAATCCTTAATCCTGATTGGATGTTGTTTGGTACAGCTGCTAAATTCAATATCACAGATACGCTACAAGCTGGAGACTCTACTATTGTTTCTATCGAATTAGTCCTGCAACCTTGTGACGAAGACGGCGCTTGGAAAAACGTTGCTGAAATTTCTGGTAGCGAAGATGACATGGGCAATGATACCACCAATGATGATATTGATTCCTTCGCAGATGATGATCCTACCAACGATGGAGCAATGGATGATAATATGACCGATGGTACGAATGCCGATGAAGATGATTCTGATTACGATGATTCGTATGATGAAGATGATTCTGATCCTGAGGTAGTGAGCATTTTTGACTTGGCTCAGATTAAAGAACTCGTTACTCCAGGTCCATATAATTATGGAGACACTTTGAGGTATGCAATTACCGTAGTGAATCAAGGTAATATTCCAGCTACTAATATAGTGGTGACAGATTATTTACCTACGGGATTAACGTACGATGCTGCGCTCAATCCTACTTGGGCAGGCGCTGCACCGACAGTTACCCACACCATTACCGACACGCTTCAAATGGGCGATACGGCAGTGGTTTATATTGATCTAATATTGACTCAGACAACTGGTGGTAATGAGAATTATACCAATACTTCTGAAATCACTAGCAGTCAAGATGATAAAGGAAACGATACTACTAATGCCGATGCAGACGATGACGACGGTCAGGCTGGGGATAATCAAAATGAAACGGATAATTCCTTTGATGACGGAGATGATGATAGAGATACCGCCCCGTTATATACCTTTGATTTAGCATTGACTAAAACAACTTCGGATACAGGTCCATTTAAGTATGGCGATATTATCACCTTTGATTTTACAGTGTATAATCAAGGAAATATTCCTGCGACTAATATTGAAATTACGGAACAAACGCCATGCGGCTATCAATTTGATTCTGCCCTGAATCCAGATTGGTTACCATTGACAGATGGTACCGCTACTACGGTAATCGGTGATACGATACTAGCTGGGGACTCTACGATTGTTTCTGTTGTATTCGTTATTGAACCTTGCGAAGAAGCAGTAGATAACGCTTGGAGAAACACAGGTGAAATCTCTAGAAGTGAAGACGATATGGGGAATGATACCACCAATGATGATATTGATTCCAATGCAGATGGCGATCCATCTAATGATGGAGACATGTCTGATAATGACACCAATGGAGAAAATGGTGATGAAGATGATTCTGATTTTGAATTAATCGAAGTATTCGATTTAGCGTTAATGAAAACCAAAGTGGGTCCGATCACGATGGATGGTAAAGTCACCTTTAATATCACTGTGATTAATCAAGGTAATGTAGATGCTTATGCGATTGGGGTCATCGATTATCCAGTTACTGGTTTGAATTATTTCAGCGGAACTAATGGCACAGTAACAACTGCCAATGGTAATACCACTACTATTACGGATCATGCAGATGGTAATTTTGACATAAGCCATCTTGCCGTAGGTGATACGGTTGTGATTGAGTATGTTACGCAGATCAATATGATGTTGATGCAAAACACCATCCGCAACTGGGCAGAAATTACTGGTGCAGATAATGATACAGATCCTACTAATGAAGGTCCAACAGATGCAGATAGCACCCCTGATGATGATCCTTTCAATGGAGATGGAGAGACGGATGATTTCGATGATGATAACGTGACGGATAATTCTAATGGAGATGAAGACGATCACGACGGTGCGGAAATAAAATTACCAGAATTAGATCCACTAGGAACGATCTACTGTAGTACTTGTGAAGAAGATGGTAAAATTATTACAGGTGGTACGATCTCTGTCGAACCAGCAGAACATGTGATTATTATTAAAGATGGTTCGGATGGAACGTACCAATGGTTTACTGATGGTACGCCAGGTAGATATACCATGACTTATAACCACCCTAATGGGTATCCATTAAGTTATGATTGTTTACCACAACCAGGTCCTTTTGATCCGACAGGTACAGACGGTACTGCCATTGATATGGATGGGGTAATAGATATGATGGTGTCTCTTGGAACTAGTGATACTTCTGGAGGATACTTAACCAACTATACTTGTACCAACAATCCATACTATCTGGAATTTGATCTAGGCTTTGGTGATCCATTTATCAATCATAATAATTTACCGATTGCTTGTGGACAGTTAGCTTCTATTGTTTGCGACGATGCAGATGGAGACGGAATACCTGATACCGATGCAGGAATTGCGGGCGTGTTAACTCGCTTATATGCGTGTGATGATTTAATTACGCCGATTGATGCTCAATTTACCAATAGCAATGGCGAGTACAACTACGATGGATTAGCAGCAGGTTGCTATGTTATTCAATTTGTATTAGACAATGATGACACCTTCGTTTCCAATGATTTTGTAAATGAAGATGGATGGAGTAATGAAATAGCCATTGACTTTGGCCAGTGTGAAGATCAAGTGAGTGTTTGTATCGGGAAAAATGATCCTGATCCAACTGCCCGAATCCTTGATCCCTGTACGTGTATCGGCAATGGATTCTTACAAGAAAAAATTGTGATCTATTCAGCCTTTGCAGGGGAGCAATGGTCGTTGACACAAAATACAGGGATGTATGCAACTAGTTCGACAGTAGGTAATTTAATTCCAATATCAATTGGGGCTACTGCCACCTATATAGGCACAGAAAATGGTCTCCATAAATATGAAATGGATTTAATCCATCTTGAAAATGTGGGCTATTCAGCGATCTTTAATAATGGTCTTTCCATATTAAGCATTGCGAATACCTGTGATTGTCCGAATACGATTAACGATGATCCAGATGCAACACCTGGTGTTCCTGTTGATACCCTTCTACTATTCAACGGTAGTAAAACACATGGGGAAAGCACCCTAGATCATTGTGACGGAACTATTTTCACCAATAGCATTGAGGAACATACACATTACGTAGATACGGCTGTTTGTAGAATCGCTCATACCATTTGTCCTCAAAACCAATGGCAGCGATTGACCTATACAATATCAAGATTTGATCTTGCTGCTGGCGATACACTTTGTGTATTCCAAGGAAAAGACACACTTGGTGTACCAGCTGCAAAATGGTCTGGAAACGGCGTAAGTACTACTGGCGGATGGATTTCCTCTGAGTGTTCTCCAGAAGATAATGCTTCTGGTTGCTTAACCTTCTTGTTTAAAACAAATGGAGACAATAGCAAAGGAACTGGCTTTAGTGGAAAACTGACTTGTGAGGATAGAGGAATTGATATTTCAGCAGCCATTAATAATGGAAAATTACTTTGTGATAATCCACTAGGTTGGGTAGAATTTCCTGCTCCTACTATTGAAGCGGAATGTGATCCTGTCGAGAATTTAGGGGATGTAGAAATTAGCTTGGTCATCAAAAATCAAGCAGGGGATTTCTGTGGTGCGCAAGACACACTGGTTATGCGTCTCTCTCAATTCCCTATTACCTTAGATCTTGGCATTGGTGCTTACACCGCTGAATATTTCCTAACCGCCGATCCTGTAAAAACTACCCACCCAATGGTCTTCAGTGTGACACCTCCTTCTTTAGTTTGCAATGATGAATTAAATGTAGCGATGAATTCAGCTTGTGGATTCTCTTTAAGTGCAGATGATCTACTAGAAAATCCTTGTCCTGAAACAGATTGGATGTACTATGAAATTTCTTTGGTCTTAGGCGAAGGAAAAAGTAATGTAGTGCTAACGGGAAGTGGTTCTTCTGTGATGACAGGTAGTGGAAGTAATATTGATGAGCCATTAATCCATATCACTAAAGAACACTTAGCGGAAGCTGGTGTAGATGGTTGCAGCGGAGCTGTTGATGTGAAGATAGAAAGAATCTACTACGAAAATGGCGTTCCTGGTATGCCAGACTGTAATACCATACCTGTTAGTAAAACAGCCTGTACGACTACTATTAACTTCGAAGATAAAACTAGTCCTGTAGTCAGTTGTCATTCGGTTGTTGATACCTTGGTCACTTGTGATACCATTGGTCTAGCTGCTTTACTCCATCCAGTTGCTATTGATAACTGTGATGATGACGTAGCGATCACTTATTCCGTAGAGCTAGAAGAAAACGGTCCTTGTTGGAAAGACAACGGTAGTCCTGATACGACTAAAGCGATCGTGACCTTCACAGCAATAGATGATTGTGGGAATACGGGTACTTGTACCAAAGAAGTGATTCTTTTAAGACCAACTACTTTTATTATTCCATCAAGTGTAGAACTTGCCTGTGATGATTTAACAGCAACACCAACGGAACGACCAAGCGTAGTAATCGGCTACAAATCAACCAATGGTTTTGTTCCTACGGATACCCTGCCATTGAATGAAGACGACTATGTTTGTGGCTACTTATTAACGAAAGAACTCATAACGACACCAGCTAATGAGTGCGGTGCCAAAACATTTATTGATTGGTCTGTACTAGATTGGTGCAATGCAGAAGTGAGTCCAATAGGACGACAGTTCATCAATTATAAAGACACCTTAGCTCCGGCATTTGCAGTAGATACTCTTGCTCCAACTGAGTTGTTCTTTGGTGCGCATGATTGTCAGTATGATGCTACCCTACTCACCCCACCTGTAGCAACGGACAACTGTTCGGAGCCACTAGTAAGGTTAGCAGCAATTGATCGCATAGAAGAGGGCGAAACTTGGGCTATTGGTGAAAGTGGATGGACTAGCTTAGATGCAGATTCCTTCCAATTAACTTGGGTAGCAGAAGACCTTTGTCACGAACAATTAATAAATGATACCCTCACACAGATCATTGTATTAAAAGATCAAACCCTACCTACTGCGGTCTGTATTGATGCTTTAAATATTTCCTTAAGTCGAGATAGTGCCAACATTCACTATTCAAATATAGATGGAGGTAGTAACGATGCTTGTGGAATTGTGAATTACGAACTAAGTACCGATCAAGAAAATTGGTCAGAATACTTGAGTGTGAAGTGTGAGCATTTGCATGAACCTATTACCGTTCATTTGAGAGTAACCGATGCGGGAGGTAATTCATCTACTTGTTGGATGAATATTCAGGCAGAGGACAAAATACCACCAATTTGTGAGCCACTAGCAGATGCTTCTGGAACCTGCACAGATGGGCATCTTGGACAATTCGGTGCTACTACTGATACGGATGGAGATAAGGTAATGGAAGAGCGTGAATGGGTAGAGTTAACAGGAGACTTACTAGCAGCTTACAACACGAATTTCGGTAATCCTATTTGCTCTGATAATTTGACTTGTCAAGAGCCAGTGATCGAGCAACAATATCAACTAATCACAAACAGTTGTGGAAGAATGGATATTCAGCGACGATACCGAGGTATTGATTGGGATGGAGAAGGGATGCGTTCTAATTGGATGATTCAACATATCACGGTTAACTATGAAGCGGATTGGGCAATTGACTTACCAATGGATTGGGTAGGTGATTGCGGACAGTCAATTCCTGAAGCAACTTTAGCAGTGGAGAATGGTACTTGCGATGCAGTCTCTTTTGAAGTAGAAGAACAGGTGTTCACGATTGCAGAGGATGCTTGTATGAAAGTCGTTAGAACGTACCGTATTTTCAACTGGTGTCATTATAGACCTAATCAAGAGGCCGTCCTTATTGATAGAATCGAAGCGAATGGAAAAGTCACTGCTATACAGCAGATTCGACCTACGGACACTATTGGAGGAATTGCTTTAGCAGATGCTGGGTTGATTCAATACGTTCAAATATTAAAATTACAAGATACAGAAGCACCTACGGTCGTACCGGGTCCACAAAATTCTTGCTTAGAAGAATGTGAAGAAACTCGTTTATTTTCTGCTGTTGCAGTTGATTGTAATCTAGCTTCCTCTGAACAAGTTCGTTTCCGTTGGGAATTAATGATTGAGGGTGAAGCCATAGCTGATGGAACAGGAAATGAATTTGAGTGGGCGGTACAAGCTAATACAGCTTATCAAATTGTATGGACGGCTAGAGATGCTTGTGGCAATACGACCAAGGAAGAAGTGACTTATGAATTTATAGATTGTAAGCAACCTACTGCCTATTGTTTACATGGTATATCTGTTGACTTAATGCCGACAGGCATGGTACCGATATGGGCAGAGGACTTAGATGTAAATAGTGCGGATAACTGTCCTAATGCAGAGATACAGTTTAGAATGTGGCATAACAGCTTAGCTGTCAACCCGCCTACTAATGCAGCGGAAGTACTAGCTTTGCCAGCTAACATCATCTTTACTTGTGCTCACTTGGGTACACAAGAGGTGCAGATGTATGTCATTGACCAGTCCAATAATTGGGATTTCTGCACAGGCTATATCAATATCCAAGATAACAACGATGCTTGTCCAACAGAAGAAAGTATAGACCCTACTGATAACACGATGGCTACCATTGCTGGTAAAGTATATAGCTGGAAAGGAGAGGCGATAGAAAGAGTCGATATGGAAACGACTGTTGGAAACTACTTGACAGAGACAGACGGAGACTATCACTTTGAAGTACCTAAATACCAAGATTACACCATTGTACCTAGTAAGGATATAAATCCATTGAACGGAGTAAGTACTTTTGATTTGGTGTTGATCTCTAAGCATATCCTTGGTATTGAGAAATTCTCAGAACCATACCAGTGGATTGCAGCAGATGCGAACCGATCTAAAACAGTTACGGCTTTTGATATGGTACAGATACGTAGATTGATCTTAGCGATTGATGATTCCTTTAGCAATAATACTTCTTGGAGATTTGTAGAAGGAGATTATTCCTTCCAAACGGATCAACCGCTGACAGAAGATTTCCCAGAAGTGGGACAAGTAAATCAACTGACGACGGACCAAATAGTAGATTTTATTGGGGTTAAAATTGGGGATGTCAATGGGAATGCTCAACCGAATAGCTTACAAGAAAGTATCGTTAGAACGAGCCCAGCCACTTTTGAGATAGAAGTAGAAGAGCAAGCTTTCAAAGCAGGGCATTCGTACGAAGTGACTTTCTCGACCAAACAATTACAACAGGTTCAAGGGTATCAATTTACGTTGAATTTAGAAAATGTTAGAGTTGACAAAGTGAAAGGAGAACTCCTCCAATTAGACAACTTTGGCTTACAAAGATTAAACGAAGGACAAATCACTACCAGTTGGAATCATTCCATAGTAACCGGTGAACAGCTAATGGTCAAAGAGGATAACGATCAATTATTCACCTTACAAGTGATGGCATTACAAGATGTACAGTTAAGTGAAGTATTATCTATTAATCATCATCCTACAACAGCAGAAGCTTATGATGAAAATGGAGACCTAATGGAAGTAGAATTCCGCTTCACTTCACCTTCGGAACAATCGGTATTTGAGTTATACCAAAATGAGCCGAATCCGTTCCAAGGAATGACGACAATTGGTTATACACTACCAGACGATAGTGAAACCTATTTAGTACTTAGAGATGAAACAGGAAGAGTACTGCAAGTAATGAAGCAAGAAGGAAAGGCTGGATCCAATCAATTCCAAATTAGGGAATTAGATTTACCATCTGGTTTTATTTACTACCAATTGGCTACCAAATTTGGTATGAAATCGAAAAAAATGTTGAGAATAGAATAAGCTCAACTTTAAAAATAGTAGTAACACTTTTTATGATATTAAAGCAGTCTCGTTTTTGACGAGACTGCTTTCTTTATTTAGTTATTTGACATATCCCGAGATTCCTTTTCCGAAATGGACTCGATGCCAATTTGATTCGTGGATGGTAACGTTTCACTTGATTTGTCAAAGAAACATTTTTTAAAATTAAAAAAGCCGTATCCCTAACAAGGAATACGGCTTTATATCATCGGCAACAACAAATAAAAATCTTTCGATTTCTAATTCTTTTATTTCATTTGGAAGAGCGTTAGTTGTGTGAATCGTAGATTCCGCAGATGAGATAAAAATGAGTTGACTGATTATTTCAGATTAAACATAATTGGCATTGGTGAAATCTGATATAATCGAATGAATCAGAAAAATCTCATCTGCGAAATTAGTTTCAAATCTGCGAAATCTGCGATTCAGAAATCGAAACAACTAACGCTTACTAATTTCATTTTCTAACCAAAATTTTATAATCTATTTTTTGAGGGGAGGAGTCAGGTGTCAGGAGTCAGTCTAATCAAGCTTGAAAAACCTGACCTCTGACTCCTGTCTCCTGACCCCTAATTGGGGTAATACTTAAAATCGGTTTGTTGCTTTTCTAATTAAGCATTCTTAACTAGTAACAAGCTCACTTAAAATATCGGTTTTTGAGCTACAGTGTGTACTCGGTTTTTAGGACTATTTTTTATCCTAATTTTATTTTTGAAGCCTATTTAAAGGCGAAAGAATGTCAAAAGAGTGGCGGAGTAACAAAGAAATACTTAATCGGTTTTTAGGACTGATAAGTCCTGTTTTCAATTGGAAACTCCGACACTTAAAAAAATTTTAACCAAAAATTATAATCCTCTTTGAAAAAGAGCTTTACGTATCTTTAATTTTTGGTATTATGGTAGTATGGTGTTGTGGTATTATGGCTACTTTTCGACCATAATACCACAAAACCGTAATACCACAAAACCAAAAAACTATTGTCAATTTTTAATCTGTCTCCTCATTTTCTTGTTTATTACGCTTTCGTAATGATTACACTACAAATATGCAGGCATATCAAAGCTAGAACAAGAACAAAAAACGGCTTTTGTTGAGCGATATTTGATTACTGGTTATTGATTATTGATTATTAATTACTTGATAATCAATCAACTAATAATCAGTAATCAATAATCAAACAACTTAAAATGTTGATGAAATTTAATTTAAGAGGCAGGTTTTAGAAGTACTTTTCTGCATTTTTTGTCGCTTTTTAGCATTTTTTCTTAGAAAAAGATCACAAAAATGACTTCTTTGCAGGCAGCCATAACGCCATAAAGCCAACATACTACAAAGCCTTTATATAATGTCAAGCCTAAAAGGAGCCTTTTTCTTCATCATTACCGCCCTATATATTATAGCGTATATCATCTTTGTCCTAATAAGAGAATTATTTGGCTATGGTTTGCATGGAGCAATACGATTAAGACAACAAGTAGGCAGAGGGATTATCGCTATTAATGGGATAAAACGCAGTGTGAAAGGCAGTATTCCCAAAGGCACGTATCTATTCATCAGTAATCACCGAACTTTCATGGACCCGATCATGCAAGCACCAGAAGCTGCTTTTATTCCAGTAGCTATGAGTGAAATCGCTGACTGGCCTATTATGGGACGGGGCATTCGAGCGTCAGGTATTGTATATGTGAAGAGAGAAAGTAAATCTAGTAGAAAAGCTACCAGAGAAGCAGTAGCCAAAGCATTAGAGGATGGGTATTCGGTCATTGTTTACCCTGAAGGGGGCACTTCTGATTTACCAACTACCAAAGACTTTAAAGCAGGTACCTTCAGAATTGCTGCTGAAAACAATATTCCGATTATACCCATGGCAGTTGATTATAAAAATCCTTCCTTTTACTGGACCAGTAACAAAAGCTTTGTGGCACATGTTATTTATACGTTTAGCAAAAAAATGGAAGTAAAGGTGAGCTATGGCCCTCCTATGATGAATACCGACCCAGAAGCATTATTAGAAGCAACTAGGTCTTGGATCAATAAAGAATTATTGCAAATGCGAGTAGAATGGGGGAAGGAATAGGGTACTCAATAGTGATTGGTAACTGGTGATTAGTGACTTGTTACCCTTTAATAAACAGCCATTTGAAAATATCTTCCCGCCCGACTGTCTAAACGGGCTGTTTTCTGCTATTTTTAGCTTGAAAAAGCCCTTGATTTATCGTACTTTTGCAGACGATTTGCGAAAAGGTATCAAAAGAGGAACTTTAGCAGTCAGTAATTCATTGAAAATCAATGCAATAGCAATTCAAGCATAACTTGGAA
>CALJIQ010000389.1 GCA_937973995.1 uncultured Saprospiraceae bacterium | reverse complement strand
ATTTCTTCTTTATTTTTCAACAAAACCACCACCTCTTTTACTATTGGATAGCGACCGATCGCCACTTCAATTTCTCCTAATTCTACTCGAAATCCTCTATACTTCACCTGGTAATCAGATCGTCCTAAAAATTCGATATTTCCGTCAGGCATCCACCTGCCGAGGTCTCCTGTTTTGTAAAGTTTTTCGCCCCCTCTTACCGAGCGTAGCGGGTTATTAATAAATCGCTCTGCCGATAATTGCGGTCGATTCCAATAACCAACGCCCACTACGGGTTTGGACCCTCCGATATAAATCTCTCCCACTTCGCCTGCCTCCACTTCTTCCAATCGCTCATTTAAAATGAATAGCTCATAATTATCAATTGGCTTCCCAATAGGTGCTTTTTTTTCTTGAAAGCCTTTTGGAAAAGTAAAGTAGGTGCAGTTGACTGTGGCTTCGGTAGGCCCATATAAATTATAGAGTTGACAATTCGGAAGTAGTTGTTCGTGCTTTTGCACTAACGAAGTGGGACAAACTTCACCAGAAACGTTAATCAGTTTTAGGGATTGCAGTTTCGCGGGATCGGCTTGCCCCAAGATCATGGTGTGTAAAGAAGGTAGTGTGAGTATGTGAGAAATGTTATGTCTTTGTATGGTTTCACTGAGTTTGGATATATCTTTTTCTTCTGCTTGTTCTGGAATGACCAATGTTGCTCCATGATACCATGCCCAATAAATGGTCAAAACAGATACATCAAAGGAGATGGAACAGGTCAATAACATTTTATAAATCGGCGTTGGTGCAATATTATGCTGACCTTCTAATTGATTAAAAATATTATCATGCGTTATCATCACCCCTTTTGGTTTACCCGTAGAACCAGAGGTATAAATCATATAGGCTAAGTCCCTTCTATCTGTTTGTTCCTGATACTGTTTACCTTGTGCAACTGTATTGATCTCCTCCCACTTTTGATCTAAGGGTAAGATCAAAGAATCGCAGATAGGCAAATTTTCTTGGTAAGCACTATGCGTTAAAATAACTTTAGCTTGGGCATCTTCCATCATCAATGCCACCCGTTCTTTTGGATAATCAAAATCCATTGGCACATAGGCAGCTCCCGCCTTTTGAATGGCCAAAATACCCACTAGCAGGTCTAAGGATCGCTTTAAATACAAAGCGACAAAATCTCCTTTTCCAACTCCCTGTTGCTGTAAATACCAAGCTAGATGAGAAGTTCGTTGATCTAGTTCTCTATAATTCAGTACTTCCTCTTGGAAAATCAGTGCTTCTTTCTCAGGTGTCTGTTGCGCATAGTATTGTACAATACCTTGTACCCCAATAGTACGATCGAAATTACTTGGATGCATAGTTGACTTATTTAAAAACGGGGAGTTAGCGTATGTCTATTTTGTTCTCGTCAGGTGACGAAAGGGTTAGACCGTAAGGGTCGTGAGTAACAAATTAGGAATAGGATGACAACCACCTAGGTTTAGGAAGTATAGATATGTGAGTAATAAAATAAGGGGAAAGGTAAACGGTGGAATAAACTAAATTCCAACAAATTTACTATTTTCACTGCACTATTTCAAGCAATTATGCTATCTAACGGCTCGTCAAACACGCATAAATTTACCGTGCATATATAACCATATTACAAACAGCATGAAGCAGCTTTATTTCCTATTATTCTTTTTTTGTTGGATTAGTGCTTGTATCGCACAAAAGATGGATACCAACCATATTACTTATCTCCCATCTATACAATCGTTAAATACCCTAAAGGAGGTACTAGCAATTCCTAATGATGCCAATCATCCCAAGGATATTGAAAAGAATATCCGTTGGTGTGAGACACAATTACAACCAAAAGGCTTTGTCACCAAAAGATTAGAAACAGCTACGGTCCCCTTATTATTGGCTGTTAATCAACCGATACAAAAAGAGCAACCAACCATGCTTTTCTATTTTCACATTGATGGTCAACCCGTTGATCCCTCTTTTTGGTTTCAAGAAAATCCTTATGAGGCCGTTTTAAAGCAGGAAGTAGAAGGGGAAGGTTGGGTAGATATAGATTGGAGTCGTTTACAAGAAAAAACACTCAATCCAGAATGGCGGATTTTTGCTAGGTCTTCTTCTGATGATAAGTCTCCGTTCGTTATGTTTCTAACCGCTTTGGAGACCTTAACCAAAGAAGGCAAAAGCCTTCCCTACAATCTAAAGATTATTCTAGATTTCGAAGAGGAAAAAGGCTCTCCCAACTTAGCGACTGCGGTTGCTGCTAATAAAGAAGCCTTAGCCGCAGATATGTTGATTATTTTCGATGGTCCCAAACATCCAAGCAATCAACCTACTATTTCTTATGGCGCTAGAGGGATCACTACTTTGAGCATCAAAGTCTTTGGACCTACGTTTCCGTTGCACAGTGGGCATTATGGCAATTACGCCCCTAATCCCGCCTTGCGCTTATCCCAATTATTGTCTGGGATGAAAGATCAATATGGTCGGGTAACCATACCGGGATACTACGACGGCATTGAACTGGATGCAGCTACCAAAGCGATCTTAGCGACTGTACCCGATAATGAAAAAGCTTTGCGAGGAAAATTGGGCATTGGCGAAATTGATAGTGTAGGTAGCAATTACCAAGAATCCATTCAATATCCCTCCCTCAATATCCGAGGGCTTTCTGCTGCTTGGGTGGGCAAAGAGGCTCGGACTATTGTACCTGCTACTGCTACCGCAGAAATTGATTTACGCTTAGTCGTAGAATCGGATGGGGATCGGTTGAAACAATTGGTCAAAGACTATATCCAAGACCAAGGCTATCATATTTTAGATCGCAAACCTACGTCTAGAGAGCGAGTCCTGTATCCCAAAATTTGCCAAATTGGAGAGCGAGGCGTTACCAAAGCTTTTCGTACCGACTTTGATTCTGATTTAGGAAAATGGGTCTTTGGTACGGTGCAAAAAACATTTGGTGGTAATCCCGTTCGGCTACGCACGATGGGCGGCACGTTACCCACTTCTCCTTTTATTAATACTTTAAACGTACCTGCGGTTATCGTACCTTTAGTGAATAGCGATAATAACCAGCATAGCCCGAATGAGAATTTGCGCTTGGGGAATTATTTTGATGGGGTGAAGTGTATTTATGG
>CALJIQ010000388.1 GCA_937973995.1 uncultured Saprospiraceae bacterium | reverse complement strand
AAATTGAAAATCATAGAACCGATGCCAACTGCCCCAATATGTGTAGCCGATAATTGCCCCATCAAAGCGGTGTCCACACTACTCAATAAAGGAATGGAAATATTGCTGAGAATATTTGGAAAGGCTAATCGGAGAATTTCTCTGTTCATTATTTAGTGTAGTAAAGAGACTGTCTCATTAGTAGAAATTTCAAAAGTTTTAAAAACTTTTGAAATATGTTTCTCGAAAATCTTCAATCCTTTAAATAATTAGGTTTATTGAAATTGAATACAAAAACATATTTATGAAACAGCCTCTTATTGAGACCTTAACAGCGGCATTAAATCCGCTACACTATCAAAAATATAGTCAGGTTGTAAAGTAAGTATATCTTCGACACGTTGTGTCCCTGTTTTTACAAAAGCCGTTTTGACTTTTGCATTTTTTCCTTCTAGTATATCCACTTTGGTATCGCCTATTTTTAATACTTCATCAGCATTAGTAATTCCCAACTGTTTCATCGCTTCCAAAATCATAATAGGATTGGGTCGACCTGCGGGTAAGTCATCCGAGCTGCCTATATAATCAAAATCTTCCTCTTCCCATCCTAAATGATCTAACAACGTTTTCATGAAGGATAAAGGCAATCCACTTCCGATACCTACTTTGATACCTTTTGCTCGCACTATTTTAAATATTTCTGAGGCTTGGGGTACTTCTTGAAACGAAGAAACCGATGCTTCCAATAAAGAAAGAAAACTACTATAAATAGGTTCCGTTAATGCTAGTTCTATATTAGCTTCTTCTAGAATTGTCTGGATCGCTTCTCGCTTTCTTTTCCCTCTTTGTTGATTTAGGTGTTCTTTCTTGATTGTAAATCCATTTTGAAAAAAGGCTTGTTGAAAGCTTTCTAAAATTAGAGAACCATTGGTGTTGACATCTTGGATAGTAGTCCCGATTGCGTCAAAGAGAATAAATTTAAAGTGCATGGATTTGTAGAATTTCTTGATACCTTTGGTATTGGTGAATATTTACTGATAACCTCCTTATTATGAAAAAGATTTCATTTTTAATACACTGTAAAGAAAATTCGCTAACAGTGTACTTAATAATATCGTTCTTACTAATAATGTTATTTAGTTGTAGCCCCGCCTTACAGCTACAAGAACAAAAGACTGCTGTTCTAACTAAACCAACCACCTCTATATTAGATCAAATAATAAAAAGAGGCATCCTAAAAGTAGGCACTACAGGAGATTTCAAACCTTTCTCTTATCAACTCAATTCCGACAGCAATGAATTTCATGGCGTAGATATAGAATTGGCAAAAGACCTAGCGGCTTCCCTGAACGTGAAGGTAGAATTTATTAAAACAAGCTGGCCTACCTTACTAGCAGATTTAAAAAATAAAAAGTACGATATAGGGATGAGTGGCATTACGATAAAATTAGCTCGCCAACAACAAGGCCTGTTTAGTATTCCCTTATTATCAAGTGGGAAGGCAGCCATTACTAGAGATGAAAATGCAGATCGTTTTACAAGTCTTGAAGCTATTAATAAATCTGGGGTAAGAGTGATCGTTAATCCCGGTGGAACGAATGAGGCGTTTGCCAAAGCTAATTTCCCTAATGCCACCATTGTTCAAAATGAAAATAACTTAAGCATCTTTCAAAAGATAGTCGATGGAGAAGCGGATTTGATGGTAACGGATGCAGTGGAGACTAAAATACAAGAATTGATTCATCCAGAATTAGAAGCAGTCAATCCAGATGATCCTTTTAATTTTTTTGAAATGGGGTATTTATTACCAAGAGATTTTATTTTCAAAGCCTATGTAGATCAATGGCTCAATCTTCGCCAAAAGGATGGAACGTATCAGAAAATTTTTGATGGAGAACTTGAGGAATTAAGAGTGAGGAATTAAGAGTGAAGAGTACTGTTAACTCTTCACTCTTAACTTTCAACTAAATTAATTTATTTTATAAACCGCCTTAAAGTAAACCATACCACCATGATAGCCAATAGGCGTACGACGTGGGAAAGGCATCCCTTGAGACAATCTAGTGTCAATCATGTCAGGATAATTATCCAAAACATTATTAGCACCTAAGATGAATTTCAGTTCATCATTCGCTTTTAAACTTAACTCTACATCAACCAACGTTTCTGCACTTACTTCTTCTCTAGTTCCTCTTTCATCAATTGTTGATCCGTAATAGTTCGCACGGATCATCGCACCGAAGTTGCCAAAATCTTGGTTGATTGTCAGGTTAGCCCGGCTCTTAGGTAAGTTATTTTCTAGGTTGAAAATAGTCCCTTCTCCAACAGGTAATTGACCACCTACATCTCTTTGACTCAATACATCTGTTTTGTTATAGTTATAAGCCAAGGTGATGTTGGTGCTGTTATTTCTCCATGTTAGGACGGCATCTACTCCAGACGTATTAGTATTCAAAGAGTTGGTGTAAAAAGCTAACTCAGAGAATAATGGGTTGTCAATTGGCAAACTTCTAGACTTGATGATTCGATCATCTACGTCAATGCTATAATAATCTAAAGTAAGACTTAAGTTGTCTGTGAATCTAGAAGCTAAGCCAATACTCAAGTTTTGAGAAGTCTCAGGCGTCAAGTTTTTGCCTCCTAAACTTTGTGCTAATGGATTGGTAGGAGCTACTGTTCCTTCCTGAACTTGCTCTCCTGTTACGCCATCAAAAGAAGTGGTAATCGTTACCACATTTGCTTGTCCAGGGGTAGGAGCACGGAAACCAGTAGAGAATCCACCTCTTAACGTTAACCAATCTGCTACGGTATAACGACCAGCTACTTTAAAATTATTAGCGCTACCAAATTGCTCATAATCTTCAAAGCGGTAAGCAAATTGTAATAACAAGGCCTCTGTAACATCCACCTCTAAATCTGCATACAGTCCATAACTTTTACCTTCGAATACACCCGCGTCATCTTTTGATGTGCCCGCTAATCCATTTGCTCCAATAGCAGGTGTATTATAATTTTCTCCTGTTTCAGGATTGACAAATTGACCAACACCTGCCCACGGTCCAGCTGCATAAGATTGATAATCTCCTTCAAACATAGTGTAGGTTTCATTTCTTCTTTGGAAACCTACTGCTAAGTTGGTTTTATCATTTAATTCCTTAGATAAATCAATATTTAAATTTCTTTCATACTGCTGCAAATCGCCTGGTCTAAAATCTCTCTGAGATAAAGGACCCCAAGATGGATTCAGCGTACCCATCAATAGATAGGAAATCTTGTTACGACCAAAAGAAGCACTGATGTCATAGTTGATACCATCTCCAAAATCACCCTTCACTCCTGTTACAGAACTCCAATCAGATTGGAAACCTTGTAATTCAGGTGTAAACCCAAGTGGGAATGCATCCCCCCAACTAAAGTTTCCTTTAGATGGATCATTAGGATCATTAGGAACAGGGGTTAACACACCTGTACGATTTGGAGAACGGAAAAAGAAACTGTATTGTCCAAAAGTATCAGAGAAGTTACCAAAGGAATACGCCTTTGCCCCTCCTCCTAAATCAAAGCCTGCATTCCAAATAGAACGGAAACCACTACTTAATGGTCGTCCCCAGTTCATTACTGGATCAGGTGCGCCTGCTAAGCCTATCGCTGCTGCATGCTGATCTCCTCTCTGCAATTCTTCATTAAAAGTATATTCTCCACTCACATTGATAAACCCTCTATCCGTTAATGGAAAACCGAAATTACCTGCTATTTTATAATCTGTTTCTGCACCGTAATTTCTACCATACCATTGCCCTACTTGCGCTTGTACTTCTGCTCCGTGATTGGCATCTTTTAAAATAAAATTGAATACACCAGCAATAGCATCCGAACCATACTGTGCTGCTGCACCATCTCTCAATACCTCTAAGTTTTTAACGGCAATACTTGGAATATGTCCAATATCAACCGCATGTGCACCTACGTTCATGGCTGCACCAAAGTGCGCAATTAAAGAAGAACGGTGGCGTCTTTTTGAGTTAACTAATACTAGTGTTTCATCTGGTGGTAATCCTCTTAATGAGGTTGGTCGAACAAAAGCCGCACCATCACCTGTGAGGGGGGTAGCAGTAAAAGATGGAACGATATTCCTAAGGTTTTCCGTTAAATCACCGTTACCAGACTTATCTACTACTTCGCCTATAAAGTTATCAATAGGAACAGGAGAAGAAAGAGCAGTCCGAGGCTTGGAACGGGTACCCGTTACTACTATATCCGTTAACGAAATACCTTGTGCCATCATAAAATCTGATACACTACGACCATTGGCAGAAACAGACACTGCTTGTCTCATCGCCTCATAACCTGTATAACTGATTTCTAAGATATGATCTCCGGCAGGAACATCAATGGTATAATTTCCATCAAAATCAGTAACGGTTCCCATGTTCTGACCTATTACTTGTATAGTAGCTCCAATCAATGGGCCATCTTCATCTGATACATTACCAGAGATAGTTCCATTTTGGGCGTAAGTTGCAATGCTAAATACTAGCAACAGTGCTACCGTAAAAAACTTGTAAAGAGCGTTTTTCATAAAATGATGAGTTTGTGATTAAGTAATGCTAAATATTTTTCACCACATTAGTTCACATTAGTTATTTCACATTCGGCACATTAGAAAAAAACTATTCTTACTAATGTATCTTATGTGATCCTACTTATGTGCTCTTATGTGGTTTAAAAACGTCATAAATTTTTTATTTCAACCAATCCCCAATAGACCGAATTCCCTTTATCACCTTAGGGGCTAATTCCTTAGCCGTAGCATCAGGATTCTTTTTAATTATTTTTAAAGCTTTGGCACCATCAAAATCTACATAAGACAATCTTGCCCCTAATACTTCTGGTGAATACCCAAATGCTTCCAATGGTAATAATGCCACACCAGTATCTGCTAGTAACTGATCGCAAAGTTGAACACTTGTT
This sequence comes from uncultured Saprospiraceae bacterium, assembly GCA_937973995.1. GTDB lineage: Bacteria > Bacteroidota > Bacteroidia > Chitinophagales > Saprospiraceae > JAFMDF01. Next base: position 2,025 of record CALJIQ010000388.1, on the reverse strand, counting down.
TGAATGCCTCGACTATTTAGAGATACTTTGTGATTGCTAAAATCAGGCATTAGATAAAATCCGCCCTTAGGCTTGGGAGTGGGGATTTTATATTTTTTCAAAAGACGATACACCTCTTGCGCAATGATGCCCAATACCTGTCGGCTTCCAGCTAAGTAAGTATCAATAGATTTTCCTCCTTGATAAGCTCGAACCGCTGCATATTGAATGGGCGCAGACGTAGTAGTAAAAGTTTCACTTGCCACTACTGCCATTTGATTGACCAGCCAACGTAACGCTTTAGGGAAGACAAAGGTGCCCAATCGCCAGCCTCCTGCACCACACCATTTGCTCAATCCACTACTTACAATAGTTCCTTCGGGATAGTATTTGGCGATGGATTCATGCTTGCCGTTATGGTGAACGTCGCCGTAAATTTCATCTGATAAAATTAAGATTCGATGTTTTCGTGCAACCGCTGAAATTTCTTTTAGTGCCTTCTTTTTGAAGGTACTGCCTGTCGGGTTAGAAGGGTAATTTAAAATTAAAATACCCTGCTGGATGCCCCATTTTTCGCAATGCTTATCTAGCGTTTGAGCATCTAGCATATAATCGTTTCTCGAAGTGGTGGGTAGCCAATAGTGTTGTTTAGAAGTTAATTCTGCTTGTGGCGCATAGGACACCCAACTAGGTTGAGGTAATAATAAGGCTCCTTTATAAATCAACTGTGTTATAAATAAAAGTTCTTTTGATCCAGGACCTATTAAAACATCTTCGGCGGTACAGTTCAACCCAAATTTTCGCTGATGATAGGTTGCTACTGTCTCCCTTAATTTCAATAATCCTTTTACTGGCAAATAATCCTTTTGATGAGCATTCGCTTGCAATGCTTTTGTCACTACGGTTGGTACCGGAAATGGGGATTGCCCAAATCCTAAACGAATTACTTCTTTGCCTGAATCCATTAATGCTTGGCTTTTTTCATTAATCGCCAAGGTAGCAGATGGCCTTAGACTGCTGATGTTTTTATTGATGTATGGTTTCATTATTTTAGAAGTCAGATCGTTTCACTGTCCGTCTTCGACTGTCAGGCTAAAAATTAGTGAACGTCATAAGTCTTTGTTGCTTGGATAAAATGATCATGGAGAGTTTTAAATCGGTAATCCACTAAAATTGGATTCAATATGACAGGGATGTTTGTTTATGAGGTTTATATCGCTGTTTCACGCTAAGCCTGGGAAAAAGGCATCTTTATAATGCTGGATTTCAATATCATTCTTACTGCGAGCCACAATGGAAATAATATCAAATCGAATCTCCCATTGATGATTGATTGCTTGCATATAGGCGTTACTGGCATCTATTAACAATTGCTTTTTTCGTTTATTGACAGCAACTTCTGGCTTACCAAAATAATCGTCTCTGCGAGTTTTGACTTCTATAAATACCAATACTTTCTCCTCTTTCGCAATAATGTCAATTTCAGAGCGACGGTATCGCCAATTAGTAGCTAAGATGTTATAATCTTGTTTTTTGAGGTAAGATAGAGCAAGAGATTCGCCTGATTTGCCCGTTTTGAGGTGTTTAGCCATAGTAAATTGGTGTTTAGTAGAGTATGAAGGTAGGGAAAATTGGGTGAAATACAAATATGATAAAAAATGACTGGAAGAATAAGGCAGTTTTGTCCTAGTGCTTACAACTAATTCTCTCGTTTTTTCTTTAGAGCATGTCTAAAATTTATTTCGAGTTGAAAATCAATAGTTTGTGGTTCTGGCGAAGAAAAAATTAGTGCGTTTAGCGGGCTAAGCAAACTCATTTTTTCAAAGTCAGGTTCATAAAATATTAGTTTTCAGCCGATAGAAATTTAGACATACTCTTAACGACTTATTAACCAAACCATCTTTTCATACAAAAGGATAGTTTGTATTTTTGTTGAAAAAGGGGTTATGGCGTTTTGGTGTTATGGCATTGTGGCGTTGTGGTATTATGGTGATGCGGTATTATGGGTTTAGGCAATAATATTTTTTTACTGCCTTGAACTCTAAT
>CALJIQ010000387.1 GCA_937973995.1 uncultured Saprospiraceae bacterium | reverse complement strand
AAGCGTTTTTGAAAAAACGCTTTTTAAATCGCTGCCGCTAAAGAAACCCTATTGCGAGGCAACTTTAGTTGCCGAGCAAACTTTTGCCAAATTTGCGCAAAATTTAGGTCTCTATGTAATAGGCACAGTAGATCACATAGTTTTGCTTTCAAAAAAACATGAAATGTTTTTTTTAAAGGCTATGTGCCTATGTTTCTATGTGTTTAATAAAATCATAAGTGTTTAATTTTATGAATTTCAATCAAGCATCATTTCTTTTATTTCTGCTATATCCTTTTTTGAAAAATCTAATAGCACTTCCTCTGCCAAATGATAAAAAACCAAATCAAACTCCTTACCTTGAAAAAAAGGTCGTAATAAATGGATCGCAGATTGCAAATCTTTTTGCGCTACTTTTTCTACTCTTATAATATCGCCCTCGTATAAGTATAAACCATTCAAGTAAGTGCTTTTTATGACTTGCCAACGAATAGCATCTATTGATTGAAAACGAGTAATATCCTCTAAGTCAGTTATGTTCAATTGATTGATTAATTGAACCATTTTGCTCGATCTAAAAAGCACCCCCCACTGAAATAAAGGTAAGCCAAGGTCTAATGGTAGGGGATAATCGGCCAGACGATGTATGTATTTATTAGCTATTGCTAAGTCCAAAATGGAATTATTGGTTGCATACTGTTTTACCTCTCCCATATTATAAAACATAAGTAGTCCTCGTTGTGCAGGAGGGATTCCTGTTTTTTCAAAATACTTGACTTGGTGGAGGCGAATAGTAGTACTAAGAGCCATTTCTACGCTCCATACCTTTTTAAATTGTTCTAAAAAATAAAAATATTTGTCTTTAGTAGATTGACTCCAATCACAATCTATTTGAATCATTTTGATTTGTTGATTGGGAAATTGTTGGAATTGTTCTGTTAATTTCTGTTGGATGTTATCTACTAAGTCATCAATAGCGGCTTGTTGGATTTGTTGGAAAGTGCGGTTGGTGATAAATAGCGTTGGGATGATTTCTATGGAAGCAGGTAGGTCTGCATTCACTAAAAGCGAAGCATGAGGTAAGGGTGTTTTTTTGTTGAAATCCCAATCAATATCAAAGAATTTAATGTAGAGTTTTTGAACTGGAAGGCTATCTAAATATAGTTGTTCGTTGGGGGAGATTGCTAGGTTGGTTTGCCAATGGTAAAAGCCTAAATGAGGAGTGGTTGCTATAGGTTTAGAATTGCAGCTTAGTACAAGCGAGAGGAACGCAAAGACACAAAGGCGCAAAAAAAAATAGAACATCTTTGCGCCTTTGCGTTTTTGCATTTTAAAAAAAATATCATTAGTTGATTCGAGTAGAATCAGGAATGCCTTCTGTCGGGTCTCCCCAAAAATCATCTTCTTCCTCATCTCCAAAAGGATTATCAAAAAAGGAATCATCTTCTGGGATCAATTCATCTTCTCCTTCTGCGGGTTGTTGATTATATAAACTACAATCTATCACAATTCCCAGTTCTCCTGGTGGTCGGAAGAATTCTGCTTCTGTGTCCCAATCAAGCGATTTGTCTTTTTCTAGTCTGGTGATAAATTTACCAAAGAAGGGGGCAGCCATTCGACCACCTTGTCCGTTAGACTTATTTTTAAATCGAATCCATTTATCTTCTCCGCCTACCCAAGTACCTACGACTAAGTTGGGCGTAATACCCATGAACCAGCCATCTACTGCATCATTCGTCGTGCCTGTTTTACCTCCATATTCTTGGGTGGTTATATCTCCAAATCCTCTTTTTCCTTTTCCTGCATATTTCAACATCTCTACCATTACATAATTGGTAGCGGCATCTAATGCTTGTCGTTCTAAGGGTCCCTCTTCATAGATTACTCGCCCTTTTCTGTCTTCTATTCGAGTGATGAAAACGGGTTTATTATAAATGCCATTATTGGCGAAAGTAGTATATGCGCCTGTCATTTCGTAAACCGACAAATCCGTCGCGCCTAATGCTAGTGACGGAACAGCTTGAATTCTCTTCTGTCCATTTCTGTATTGGGAATTGACATCAATCCCCATTCGTGCGACTAGGTCCACAACTGGTCTTGCGCTATTTAATTCTTTCATGAGCCAAACAGAAACGGAATTCAAGGATCTTTTCAAGCCATCTAATAACGTAACACTTCCACCTGTAAAATCACTAAAATTCTTAGGACTCCAATCTTTATCCAATGAAAATTGTCCATCTCCTACACCAATGGTATGTTGCACATCAAGAACTTGTTGACAAGGAGATAAACCCCTATTGCCAATCGCAGTAGCATAGATAAACGGCTTAAAGGTAGAACCTACTTGACGAAGAGAAGTAACATGGTCGTATTGAAAGTGTTTGAAATTTATCCCTCCAACCCATGCTTTTACATGACCATTAATAGGATTGACCGCCATGATACCCGTCTGTAAAAACATTCGGTGGTACTTGATGGCGGCTAAGGGGGACATCATGGTATCCAATTCATTTTTTTCATTATAAGCGAATACCTTCATTTTCACTGGCGTCTCAAATGCTTTTTTTATTTCTGCTTGGAAGGTTTTCCAATCGCCACTTAGTTCGTCCCATTGTGGGCTTCTAATAACGGTTCGGTAATTGGATGCCTGCTTAGAGGAAATGGCATCTTCGCTTACTAAGGTCGAAATGCCTTTGTTGCCATCTGCCATGTATGCTAGGTCCGAATCTCTTAGGCGTATATTGGGAAACGCTTTTTGGGCTTTAGCTAGGGACTCTTCTAAATATTCTTTTCTAATGTCTTGGTATAAATCTGTTTCTTGTATCAGTCGTTGAAGGGTCCGTTGTCTTATTTTTAGTTTTCTATTATGTTCCTCCCGAGTATCTTCTCGATCTCTATAAGTCCACGGATCGTCTCGTTTCCATTCATTCCATAACGTCTTCTGTATCTGTGGCATATGTTCCTGCATTGCCGCTTCAGCGTGCAACTGATAGCGGGTATCAAGGGTCGTATATATTTTTAAACCATCCTTATAAATATTGTAAGTCTCTCCATCATTCTTTTTCTGAGCATCGTCTTTCAATATTCGTTTTAACTCATCTCGCAAGACCATTCTAAAGTGCTGCGCCATTCCGTCATTATGAGAACTACGAGTAAAATTTAAATCTAATGGTAGGACTCGAATGGAATCATATTCCGCTTGGGTAAGAAATCCATTACGCTGCATTTGCTTTAATACTATCTCTCTTCTCTTTAAGGTTCGCTCAGGAAAACGGACTGGATTGAAACGAGAAGGATTTTGCAACATACCTACTAGCACAGCAGCTTGTTGGACATTCAGTGAATCTTGTGTAGTGCCAAAATAGGTATCTGCGGCTGCCTTAATACCGTATGCCCCATTGATGAAACTAAACTCATTGAGATACATTTTGATGATTTCATCTTTGGTATAGGTGCGCTCTAATTTTAAGGCAGTTACCCACTCTCGCAGTTTTTGAAATCCTCTTTCGACTACATTTTTAGCATAGCCCTCATTTTTATTCGTATAAAGCAATTTCGCTAATTGCTGCGAGATTGTACTACCTCCTCCTGCACTTTGTTGTAGCACTACCGTTTTTACGCCCACTCTTGCTAATCCTCTTAAATCGATCCCAGCGTGTTCATAATAGCGTTCATCTTCTGTAGCCAATAAAGCTTTGACTACGTTCTCAGAAAGATCGCTAAATTCTACGGGTACTCTATTTTCCGTAAAGTAGCCACTTCCAAGTGTTTTGCCATCTACGGTATATAATTCTGAAGTGAAGCTATTTTTAGGATTCTCTAAGCTTTCAAAAGAAGGGATTTTTCCAGCAGACGCAATAAACATCAGGATGCCAAAGCCTACTAGGCCAAGGATGAGCAAAGCCCACATTGCTCGGACAATTTTTTTATAAGTAGGGGTTCTTTGCTGCTGGATTTCTTTCTTCGTGAGTAAAGAAGACATGTTGTAGAAGGTGAAGATTAAATAATTAATTCAAGTTGCGAACATCTTGAATCAAATTCCAAAACTCAAATTCCAAATTCCAAAACAAGCGTTTTTGCCCATCCCTAGATGGAATTTGAGATTTCTCAAAGTTGCAATTTATCGCAACTTGATTTAATTGCTCTACAAGCCTTTCCTTGTAGTTTTTCTCATATTTTAACTGGCGTTACTAACAAATATACATGAATAAACGGGCGAAGTCAGTAACAACCACCAAATTTAACGCCTATTTAGCAACCATTGTATGGATACTTCGATAATAGTCCAAACTTTCTTCGATGAAGGCAAGGCTGCATGTTTGATTGATTAGGCATTTTCCGGGGCTGGATAAGAGCGTAAAGTTGATTTCATCCTTCACATTCTTTTTATCCTTTCGCATGAGTTGTATCATGCTTGGATAATCTATTTTTTGAAGCGGATATCGTCCATATATATGTATCAAAAACTGGCTAATCTCCTCTAAGTCGTGTTGACTTAAACCACTCACTTTGTTGCTTATATAAGCCTCACAGACCATGCCTACTGCAACTGCTTCTCCATGTAACAACGGATGACCTGATTCTAAATATTGACTTTCCACCGCATGACCAATGGTATGGCCAAAATTCAATGCTTTTCGTAGGCCTTTTTCAAAGGGATCTTCCTCCACAATTCTTTTTTTAATGTGTAGAGAAGGGACTAGATAGTCTGTCCAATCTATCGTCTCTATATCTTTAATCTTTTTGATTTGCTGCCATTGCTCAAGGTCATTAATCAAGCTATGTTTGATGATTTCAGCAAAACCGCTCCTAATTTCTGATTTTGGTAGCGTTTTTAAAAAAGGTGGATAAATATATACCCCTTTGGGGTTTTGGAATACCCCAACACTATTTTTAACCTGATTAAAATCTATGCCTAATTTTCCTCCGATAGAAGCGTCCACTTGAGATAACAAGGTGGTAGGTAATTGAATAAAATCAATTCCTCTTTTATAGGTGCTTGCACAAAAGCCGCCCATATCTCCAATTACTCCTCCTCCCAGATTCAAGCATATTGCATTTCTATTCAATCCTTTATCCATCATTACTTGCCAGATTTGTTGGCAAGTATGAATATTTTTATGCAACTCTCCTGCTGGTATTTTTATTACTAAAAAGTCTTTTCGTTCTATTTGCTCTTGAAGGATAGGAAGACAGTACTCAGCAGTGTTCTCATCCACAAGAACGACCAATGCCCTAGCGGCATGATCTAATAAATACTTATTGAGGGCAGAAAACATCTCCCCAACATAGATTGTATAGTCCTGAACTGGTATTTTTTGCATATTTTGATGGAGTCGTAAGGGGACAAAATCATTCTGACTCTTGCCCCCTCAAAAAAGCCACAAATTTAAGGGTAAAACCGCCAGTTCTCTACTATTTGGTTCAAGACTCTAGAAATATTTAATTTTGCACAGATTTTGTTATGGTTAAAGAACTATTTTCAGCTTTCAAGTCTTTTTATAGTTAATTGGTTGGTGTTGTGGCATTGTGGCATTGCGGTAATTTGGCTATTGAATCATAATAATAAAGCCAAAGTGCCACAATGCCACAACGCCACAACGCCATACGAGAATCAATCAACTAAAAAATATGAGTAAAGAAGTAGAAAAAACTAGGTATTCTGATGATGAGTTGACAGAGTTTAGAGAGATTATCGAGGTGAAATTGGAGAAAGCCCGCAAACAGTTGGACTTTTATCTTCAACAATTGGGGGAAATGGCAGATAATCAGGATAATAAGATTAAGGGATTGGATGACGGTTTGAGTACCTTTGAGGCAGAAAGATTAACTACGATGGCTAGTCGGCAAAAAAAGCATATTCAACACTTGGAAAATGCTTTGATTCGAATCGAAAATAAAATTTTTGGTGTCTGTCGGGTAACTGGGAAATTAATCTCCAAAGAACGACTAAAAGCTGTTCCACATGCTACGCTTAGCATTGGTGCCAAACAGAAGAAATAACAAATCAAATTTCAAGCACCAAATTCCAACTTTCAAGCATCAAATTCCTTATGGAGTTTGAATTTGTTTTTAGGAATTTTTAAATCCACAGATTGAGGCGTTCAAGTATTATTGTCGGAATTATTTTATTTGTTCTTGTTTTAGACCAGTCTCTAAAGATTTGGGTAAAAACGAATATGGAGTATGGTGAGTATTTCAACCTACTCGGATTGGATTGGGCTCAAATTCATTTTGTTGAAAACAACGGAATGGCATTTGGCTTGAGTATGGGAGGGACGCAAGGAAAGATTGTGTTGGGCTTGTTTATGATGATGGTGATTTCTTTCTTGGTTTACTTTTTTAAAAATAAAAAAGAAGCGGGCGTTGCTCCGTGGATTGTCTATACCTTTCTGGCGGTTATTGTTACCGCCACCACCTTAGGTTTTTTGGGAGGAAATGGAGATTATGGAAAGTTAGCATTAAGCCTCTTTAGAATTGCAGCGGTCTTTTTTCTCATCTATTATATTAGTCAGTTATTAGATACGGAAGTACACTTTGGCTTACTCGCCAGTTTTGCTTTAATCTTAGCCGGCGCCTTGGGCAACATTATTGACAGTGCCATTTATGGTCAAATATTTTCGGCATCTCCTTATCATGGAGGGTTGGCAGAGTTATTTCCAGAGAATGGTGGCTATGCAGACTTTTTATATGGAAAGGTGGTAGATATGCTTTATTTTCCTCTAATCAAAGGCTCTTTCCCTACGTGGTTCCCTTTTTGGGCAGGAGAACCTTTCTTGTTTTTTCGTCCCGTTTTTAACCTAGCGGATACCTCTATCACACTTGGAGTCTTAAATATCCTACTATTCCAAAGAGACTTTTTTGCAGATTTGGAAGAACAACAAAAAGAAAATTCAACTATTGATCTCTCCGAAGAAAAAACGGTAATATCTGATACGGCTGAAGACCTAGGTACTCCAGAATAGAATTTTCAATTTTCAAGCACCAAATTCCAATAAACGCTTAGTTTGGAATTTGGTGCTTGAAATTTGATTCAAGGTCTAACAGGCTCACTAGTCCATTTCTCAAAATTAGGACAAGTATCATAATTGGAGTCTATATTAATAAAAGTAGAACCGATTTTGCCATTGACCCAATCATTTAAAAAGAGACTTTTCTTTTCGTTGATAGCAGCTTTTTGTATTTTAGAATAATCCTTATCAAGACTGGCTACATGTGGGTCTGTTCTGGATTGTAGTTTAACAATTCTAAACATGGTCTCTCCTCTTGGATCAGTAAATTTAATTGGGCCAGAAACTTCCCCTATCTCTAAGGTGTCTTGGGTAAAGAAGACATCTGTTTCTAAATCTCCAATTTCAAAAAAGGTATTACCGGTGGCAGGATTGGTCATTAGGCCAGCATTATTATAGCTTTGTTCCTTGTCGTGAGAGTATAATTTAACCGCATACTCAAAAGGTAGAGAGTCGGTGTTCAAGCCCTGAGACACGCTATCTAGTCGCATCCTAGCCAATTCTAAATCTTCCTCTGTAATTTCTGGTTTAATTAATATATGGCGAGTATGGATAGAATTCCCTCTTCGTTCGATTAACTGAATCAAGTGAAACCCAAACTCAGATTCTACAATATCTGATAGCTCATCTTTGTCTAGATTATAAGCAGCCGCTTCAAATTCAGGTACAAAACTACCCCGCTTCGTCATCCCTAAATCTCCTCCTAGTCTTCCAGAACCTGGGTCGTCTGAGTATTTCATCGCCAATTCTGCAAAGTCTTCACCGTTCTGTATTCGCTCTTTTAATTCTGCTAATTGACTTCTGGCCTTTTCTTTTTCTATAGGATTCACCTGAGGTTTCATCACAATCTCTCGGATTTCAACCTCTGAATTAAAGTAGGGTAAGCTATCTTTTGGAATTCTAGAGAAGAAGGCTTTTACTTCAGAAGGGGTGACTACTATTTCTTGTAGTACTTGAGATCGCATTCTTTCTGAAAGCAATTGATTTTTTAATTCTGTTCGCATACCCTCTCTAGCTTCTGGAATAGATTGTCCATAATAATCTTTGAACTGCTTCGTGTCCCCACCCATCATTTGCAAAATTCGCTCAAATCGAGCATCTAATTGGGTTTCTACTTCTACGTCGGATACTTCTACACTATCTAGTTTTGCTTGGTTAATCAATAGTTTTTGCCCCATTAGCTGTTCCAATATTTGGCATCTTGCCTCGGGAGGTAGCCCACCCCTTTGCTCAGCGGCATACGCAAATTGTTCTTCCACTTCTGATAACAGAACGAATTCCCCTCCAACTTGAGAAATAACCTTATCAATTATCATTCTTTGTGCGGATATATTGCCAACAAAGAATAGGACTAAACCAAAAAATACAAATAACTTTTTCATACTTGTTGCTCGTTATCGGATTGTGGAGTATAGGTTTGCTAAACTAATATTTGCAAACTCGCAACCCGCAACTCGTTTAATTTAATAGTTAGACGCACTACTTGAAAACGGATACACCTTTACATTATTCTTTTTCATCTCTTGTTCATATAAGTCTTCTCGGTGTTGTTCTAGCAGTTTAATTTTTCTGCGGTGTAAAATTACTTTAGATGCTTGATCTTCTATAAAGGCAAGTGGTGCAATTTCTTTCCGATTAATAATTTCAAAAACCCTAAATAAATAAAGGAAATTACTTTCACTTACGGTAATTTCTTTTCGATTAGTAATATTGTCTGCAGTAATCGTTCCTTTGGGTAAGCGATTAGCAATGTCTTCTACTTTATACCAAATACTATCCGATAGTAAAAATTCGTCTGCATACGTATTGCAATAAGCTAACAGTGTATCTCGGTCTGGGATAGAATCACTTTGCCACAAGGTACGCAGCTTTTTCAATTGGGGAGCCGTTTGTGGCACTTTTATAAAATTACAACGAACAATAGGGGCTTCTAGCTGGTACTGATCTTGATTTTTTTCATAAAAATCATTCAACTCCCGCTTACTAATCATAGAATCCATCTTTTCTTCTACCAACTGCTGCTCATAAGAATGACGCACTAAAGAGGATCTATAATCTCTCACCAACTCATCAATATTTAAATCTTTGGGAATTTGCTTTTCTGCATCGTGCATCAATAGGCTCTTTCTAATCCATCGTTCTACATAAGCATTGACAATGGTCGTGCTATCTGTATTCGTTGCTTCTTCAGGAATCATTCCGTCCAATTCAGAAAGATAGAGCCTTTGATTATACACTTCCGCCAATAATACTCGTTCCCCTTGCTCTTGTTCCTCTTCAAATAGAGAGCAAGCAGTTAATATAAGAATGGGAAGGAGTATCCAGACCTTGGAGAGGCGGCTTGGCATAGTGTGTAGTTTTGTATGGTTTATTGAGTCTATTGTTCTATTGTTCTATTGTTCTATTGCTCTATTG
>CALJIQ010000386.1 GCA_937973995.1 uncultured Saprospiraceae bacterium | reverse complement strand
TTGATTACCTTGAGAGGACTGTGTTCCATTCAAGGTTACTTCTCCAATGGAACAATTTAATTCTTGCGGATTTCCTGCCTCTGCTATCGGAGCGATTGTATCGATGGTAATATTAATTCTTTCGGTCGTTGTACAATTATTACTTTCGTCAATAATCTGCAGACTGTACTCACCGGGTTCCGTAATCAATAAGGTATCGGAATTAGATAATTCATTTTCCTCCAAATTCCATTGGTAGGAAGGGATTTCGGCATTGGTATTGACGACGTATTTTAAAGAGGGAACTAGGCAATTAAGCGTGTCCTCCTTTGGTTTATTTAAGAGCAAGGTAGTTATTCTTCTTATATCTGTTACTTCTACACTGGCAGAAGTTTCGCAGTCATTGCTTTGGTCCAATACGGTTAATTGATAAGTACCCGCTTCGGCAATTCTAGTGGTCAAGTCTTGAAGGGAGGCATCATTGGAAAATTCTCCATTCGTAGTGGACCAACTATAAAGAAAGTTAGCTCCTTGTGAAGAATTGGCACTAGCATCTAAAGCGATATAGGCAGAGTCACAAGACAAAGAATCGGGTACTTCAATGACTGCAACGGGGGCATTCTCATCATTAGCGATGACCACCGTATCTATTGAAATACATCCATTGGAAGCTTCCGTGAATTGTATATAATCACCTGCCATTGTCGCTACTACTTGTGCCGTATTGCTGCTATCTCCATTGGGCAATAACCATTTAAAGGAGGTATTATTAGTGGTAGAGGTAGCGGCTATTTCTATTCCCTCAATGGAACAAGTTAAAGTACTATCATTGGAGACGGTAAGTTGGGGTGGTAGGCGATCATCTGCTACGGTGACGGTCGTTCTTGCTGTACAACCATTTGGGGCTAATGCCGCTATGGTATATTCCCCTGGAATATCTGCCATTATAGCAGCTTCTGTTAAAGAAGAAGTCAATAGTTCAGATGTCCATTCCCAAGTAACGCCTGCGGTATCACTGGACGCTTGTAAATCGACAATAGGGTTGGTACAAGAAATGGTTTGATCGGTAACCTTTATATTGGGGCGATCCTGAGAAACGTCAATAATAACGGAATCATTATTGGAACAACCCGTTTCCGTGTTAGTAATATTTAAAGTATAAATACCACCTTTGTCTACGACTGGTTCGTAAGTATCTTCTCCACTGGCAATATTTCCTTCCTCTTGAATGGCCCATTGAAAATCATAAATCGCTCCTGCATCAGAGGCAGTAGCATCTATGGTAATCGTTTCTTCAAAACAAGTCAGTAGGGTAGAGCTATTAATAACTATCCTTGGTGGCACAAAATCTTTATCTATCAGCACACTATCTTCTTTTTCGCAGCCATTGGTGGTATCTGTAATTTTTAAAATATACAGCCCTGCACTATCAATTTGCGGAGTTAAAGTAGTGATTTGTTCTTCATTGATAAAGTGCCCCTTATCCGTCCGCCACTCATACTCAAAGTTATTCCCTTGGCTAGAAGAATCTGCCGCTATTTGGTAAACAGGACGTTCACAAGTTAGGGTGAAATCTACTCCTGCTAAGGCAGTGGGAAAGTTTCGATCATCTGATACCTTATAGTCCAATACCTTTGTACAACCATTGGGGGCAGTGGCGGTTACTTCATAAATACCCGGGATTTCTGTAGAGAAATTTGTACCTGAAGAAGCAGCCGTCATATCCTCACCCATCCAAGTAATTACCACTCCTGCTGTATTGCTAATAGCTGTGGTTTCTACCATTGGTTGGGTACAGGTAATCGTTTGGTCTGTGACCGATAAATCAGGGATGTCCATAGATTCTAGAATGACTACAGAATCTTTCGTAGTACAACTATTATTGGTATTGATAACGGTAAGAATATAAGTACTAGGACGATTAACGCTAGCATTGGTGGGTTCTATTTTTTGAATAATATTTCCTCCACTCGTGAAGGACCAATCATAAGAAAATTGATCTCCTTGCGATGACCCAGATCCATCTACTTCATGGATAGGAGTCGTGCAGCTTAACGTAAAATCTTCCCCCGCATCCGCAATAGGAAAATCGAAATCATCATCTACTTTCACTTGGGTATCTACGGAACATTTGGAATTGGTATCCGTCACTTTCAACGTATAGGTACCAGCTTTATCCAAAACGGGAGCAAGTAAATCACTAGAATCTCTGAAATTTCCACCATCAATCGTCCATTGATATTGGTAATTGTCTCCTGTTTTTGTTCCAGAGGTATTTAAAATGATGCTATCTGTTTTGCAATTTAGGATTGGAGGGGCTTCGATAACTACCTTTAAATCCTGATCCCCTATTTCACAAGTGCCTGCAAATTCCAGATTAAATCCGACGCTGTTATTGCCTTTATTATCTACTACCAAAAAATAGGATTCGCCTTGTTCTACAGAAATACTTGGACTGAATTTACCATCTACGCCAAAAGCAGCAGCACTATCGTCGCTGAGTCCAATTGCTATATTTTCATTAGTGCCTCCAGGATAACAAGCGACGGCCTCTCCTTCACACCCATCTTTAAACAGAATATATCGAAACCCTGCCTCAGCAAGTGGTTGAATCATAAATTCCAAAGTACCCGATTGTAGAATATCAAATTGATACCATTTGGATTGGGTTTCGGCATCTTCGTTCCAACAATCTCCGCCTTCGTTTTTTTCAAACCCCGGTCCTTTGGTGGTTGCTACTTGGATGGTTTCTTTGCCGCATAATTGCTTGGCGGTCTTGCAATCCGCGCTGAGGTCCACCGTCAGCACAACCGCTCCGTCTTTGGTATCTGTGGGAGGGGCAATACCCTCAATATCCATTATTTGTAAATCTTGAAAGCTAAGCAGGGTAGAATCGCCTTCTTCTCCTGCCCCTGTAAAGCAAACTTGAAATAATACACTACTGTCCGCCACTACAGCACCAAGTGTATCGGTGGGAGGAAGTTGATAGAATAAGTCTATCGTTCCATTATTATTATCAATCGTAAAATTGCTATTGGAAAATTCAGGAATGTTTTTGTTGACATTTTGTATAAAGGCATTATTGACAACGGTTGGGTCCCACTCCATGGACCACCGCAATTGCTCTAGGAAGGCAACATTTTGCGCCACCACATCTACACAAACCGATTCTATTGGAGTAATTTGTTCTCTAGATCCTTCTAGTTGAAATACACAAGGAATGCCCATTTCTTTTTCTTCTTCACATGGGTCACAAACTAAACCTGTTGGATCACAAAACTCTACGGAAAAA
>CALJIQ010000385.1 GCA_937973995.1 uncultured Saprospiraceae bacterium | reverse complement strand
GGCTTTGCCGTCATCAACTGGTCCAAGCTTGCAGCCGTGGTTCTCAGTTGGATAATCTCGCCTGTTTTCAGTCTAATTATTGCTTTTATGATGTTTAAATTTATTGTACCGTTTACGGTACTTTTATTAATTAATCGCTGATAACTGACTGATTTTCAATAATTAAAATAGTTTTAGCCGCTTCCTTGTGGGTCAACAGAAAATAATTAAGCCCTTGTAATTCAATTGATTACGAGGGCTTTTTTGTTTTAAGAAGCTCTCCGCCTCTCCAAAAACAAAGGCAAATTATCCTTAGGCTGCTTTAAGGGTACATCCCGGATGGGGCATTCATAATCAGCAGGTACAGAAATCTGGTATTTCGTCAAAAATTCTTTCATCACCATTTTAACCATCATTTCGGCAAAGCCGTAGCCGATGCAATGATGTGGACCTGCCCCAAAAGGGGCGTAAGCAAAAGGGCATTTTAATTCTTCTCTACGTTCCTTGTTGAAACGTTCAGGATCAAATTTATCTGGGTGAGTGAAGTTGCGATCATCATTGTGGGTGAGTTGCATGACTAGATTGACGGCTGTATTCTTTGGAATCTTGTAGCCATCCACTTCGACCTCTTGTTCTACCTTTCTCGTTACGGTAATGAGGGGTGGGTGTAACCGCAAGGTTTCCTTCATCACATATCCTAACTTTTCCAACTGTCGTAAGTCTTTTACTTGAATTGGGTTTTGCAGATTCACCGTCTCTATTTCGGTCCTAATTGTTTCCTGCCATTCCGGATATTTGGCTAAGAAATAGCTCATCAAAGTAAGCGTGATAGCAGTTGTATCATGGGATGCCATCAAGATAAAAATCAGATGGTCAATAATTTCTTGATCGGTAAATTGATTGCCTTCTTCACTCTTTGCCAAGCATAACATGCTGAATAAGTCCGTTCCTGGATTGGCACGACGGTCTCCAATAATAGACCGAAAATATTTTATTAAAAATTTTCTGCCATTGATTCCTTTTCGATAGTTGGTAAACGGCATATTAATAGGTAGGGCAGCGGAGGCATTGACGATATCCGTAACGGCACGATTGACCTCCGTTAAATCTTCTTTTAATTCTAATCCAAAAAATACGTGCCCTGCTATTTTCAGCGTGACATTTTTAAAATATGGGAAGGCTAGTATTTTTTCTTTTCCTTCTATCTCTTGCAACAACTGCTCTATTAAAACGGGCATTTTTTCTAAATACCCCTGCATAGGATTTTTCTTAAACGCATCCAACATGATGTTACGATGGTACTTATGCTTTTCTCCATCCATCAACATCAATCCATTCGGAAATAAGTCAGATAACGCTACTTCCCATGCTTCTTTATTGGTGGTAAACTTCGCTTGGTCCACTAATAAAAACTTATTCGCAGCAGGTCCACAGATAACCACGTTTGCCCCAAACATCATGGAGTAAGTGAAAAAAACATCTCCATATTTAGCGCGCATGCCTTCATAAAAAGAGGAGGCATCTGCTACAAATTTGTGAAAATTGCCGATGATCGGAAGCCCTTTTTCGCCTGGAATGTGTTTTAAATCTTCGTAACTGGTAAAGCCCATGTTTTTTAATTGAGAATGGAGAATTTACCACATAAGAGCACATTAGTTGCTTCACATTAGTTCACATAGATTCTTACTTATTACAACCTTGTAAAAGATTATAAAACATAAAGCTTTCTAACTAGTTGTATGTGGACTAATGTGAACAAACTTATATGCACTAATGTGGTTGAAAAATTCAATACACTCTTGATTGATAACCTATTGAGGTAAATGCAAGACCGTCATCAAATGTTCTAGATTTCTCTGGTTTTCAGGGAGTAAAAATGCGTCTAAAATATCTTGCTTTTCACGAGTCGTTAAATGATAGGTCATGGACGCTTCTTCGTTTTGCTCTGTTGGACGATAGGTAAAACGGACTACATCAAAGTTATCTGGACCTAGCAGATCAAAAATAAATCCTAAATTCGTATCGTGCTCAAAGTCTTGTAAACTTAATATTTTACTCACAATCCCCAAAGGATTTAAAATACTTCCTACTAAGCCCTCTTGACTTTCTAGAGGAGTCATATCATCAAATTTATCCTTGCTACTAATCTGGATTAAAATAATCCCACTGGTATTCTCTAATATCCAATCTTTAAAAACGTGAATAAATCGAGTCGCAGACATGATGCCTTGGTTATCTCTAAATCCAGCATCCAACACCTCTACTTCAGGAACACTAGGCAGGTGCACATTGGGCAAGACATAAGGGTAGGTGGCATTCATACGAAGCGCAGTGGTAAACCTTAAATTCAATGCATCTTGGTCTTTAAACATCCGAGTAAAATCTATGGCATCGGTTAATACGGTGTTCATCTTAGCGGTGCCAATGGGCGTTTGAGACATATAACTTACCCCATGTGGAGAAATCAATAATCTTCTGCCATCATTAACAATAGATGGGGTAAGGAACATCATAGGGATGATGGCCTCCTTTTCTGGTAGGCGATAATCCAACAGTGTCTTGTCTAATGCTTGATGGGTATTTTCATTAAACTGTTTTTCAAAAATATAGCCTCGGTCTTTATAGTAAGTATAGCCTCCTGACTCAAAAGACACCCAGGGCATAAATAAGTCATTTGCAACGATAGCAAAGGTGATGGAATTTAATAAATCCGTAGAAATATCATCAATATATTCTGGACTGTAAAGATCAATATGCTTCCCATTCGCCTTTTGATAAAATAACTCTCGCATATACGCCGCCCCCATCATACCCCCTGAGGCACCTGAGACTAAAAAAGTATGATTGAATAATTCTCCTTCCAACCTTTTATCCACTTGCTGTATTACTTGGGTTGCCCAAGTAGCTGCTTTCATACCGCCTCCACTCACACATAAGAATATCATTTTGGGCTTTTCCTCTTGTTGCTTTTCATGCCAATTATGTAATATCTCTTCCGTATTTAATTTATCTTCTTCTACATAATCTGGAAAAGATAAGTTGGCTAAATTTTCAAAGTCATATTTGGCTAAGGAGGTTTCATAATTCATCCCATAAGCTCGATTCTCATGATTGAACAAATCGAACTTAGATAAGTAATTGATCCCAACCAACATTAACAAAATAACCGTTAATCGCCATCTCCCAAACCAATAGGTAATCGCACCAACAATAGATACGATCATTCCACCTAAGATAAAAATATTAGAAGCGGCGGGAAATCTCATATAAGGATTATCCATCAATAAACCTATTAGTACTAAAAATAGAAAACTGGCTAGTTGAACAACTAACACATTGAGGTGATTTTGCTTAAATATTTTATAAATTAAACTCTTATCATAGTGGGAGATACTTCGGACGATACGAGGACGTAGGGAAGTAGTTAAGTAAGTATCCACTCGCCAAGTAGTTTTTCCTGAACGAATGGTTTCAATATTGACTCTTGGACGACCAGGGGCTAATTGCCTCATTAAATCGGGTGGTGGTTTATTGGATTTTTGAACGAAATTATGAATGTCTTTATTGGTGAATTGAAAATAAGCAGACATGACGGAAATCAACAATACGCCCCCTCCGATAAAGCTCAGTAAATTGAGCAAAATCTCTTGAAAACTTTTCAATTCAAAGTACCCTTGGAAGTAAACAATATGTCCTAAATAGAACACAAAAAAAGATAAGGGGATGATAAAGTTATTGATACTAAATTTGGTAAAAGGCTTTTCTAGAGTAGCCAAAAACGGAAAGCGATAAGCATCTAATAAATAGGTAGTGAGATTCCAAGCCATTAAAAAACCTGCAAACCAAAACCCCAGTATAAAAAAACTCCACCCGTTTACCTCTCCTAAATATTCTGGTGATAAAAACAAATACTTTGCCCCAAATAAACTGGCTAGATTATCTGAAATCAAAAGGGCGAGAATAATCCAAATACCTATGAGAATAAGGTTACTCCTCAGATGTAGTAATAACAACTGAATGGGAAAAGAATAATAAAAATTAGTAACCCATTTTCGCATAGACTTATTTGGTCATCTTGTCGTTTATAATTTAGGTTCTTTGGCAAATTCCATGAAACGGTACAAATAGCAAACTAGATTGGCATCGTACCAATATGAATTGCACAAGAAACTGTATTTCCTACTCCTCACAATCATATAACTTTTTTAGTTAACAAGTAGTATTCGGCACAACTTTGTTACTTCTTGTTTTGTCTTTAAGTTAGCATTTTATGGCTTGAATAGCAAGTAAGCATACAGCGGAAAATCTATCCTTGAACCATTATCTTTGTAGAAAGACAGAATCACTCAAATCATGAAAAATAATCTTTTAATACGGATCCTCTTGATGTTAGGTGTTTATTTTGGATTAACTTATTATGGAGGAGAATGGGGACGCATTTTTTTATACCCAATAAGAATGTTAGTTACCTTCTTGCATGAATTTGGTCATGCTTTTGGTGCATTGATTACAGGGGGAGAAGTAGTGAATTTAGAAGTACGACCAGATGGAAGTGGGGTAACTTGGACAGCAGGAGGTAGTCGTGCCATTATTTTGATGGGGGGCTATATCGGGAGTGCTATTTTTGGGAATCTACTATTCTACTTTGGTACTAGAGCAAATGATACCGTTTCCAAAATAACGACTTATGTATTAGCAGGTATTATGTTATTTTCTAGTCTTGGCTGGTTTACCTCTTTGTTTACCACAGGTATGTTGATAGCCTTTTCCTTATTGTTAATTTTTATAGCCAACAGGACTAGCTTTCATTCTGATGTGCTGATGTTTTTTGGATTGGCGAGTATCTTATATATCATTCAAGATTTTAATGTGGGTCCTTCTTCTGATTTGGCGCAGTATGCTAAAATATTTGTGGTGATTCCTGCAACCGTGTGGATGTATATTTGGCTTGCCGTTGCGCTCTTATTGTTTTTTTGGAATATTCGATTAATTTTTAAGGAACAAAGTGCTTCGGGAATTTTCTTTGAGGAGTATGAAGAACCTACGGTGTAGTCTTTAGATGGTCAAAAGTAAAGATTACAAAAGTTTTAAAAACTTTTGTAATCTATTTTCCGACAGTCTCAGTAGTCAACTACTCATACAACAAGGTTTCTTCCCTCCTAACATATTTACGATTTTTGGTGGGTAAGAATAAATTCACTTGTAATCATTTCAACAATAATGGAAAACCAATACAACCAAGGCTTAGCTAAAAACCAAGCCAACTATGTCCCACTTTCTCCACTCACCTTTGTTAAAAGAGCTGCCTTTGTTTACCCCACCAAAACATCGGTAGTGTATGGCGCAAAACGCTATAACTGGAAACAGACTTACGAAAGATCTTGTCAATTAGCGGCCGCCCTTCATCAGCAAGGAATTGGGGAAGGGGATACCGTTTCCATTATGGGATTCAATACACCCGAAACCTTTGAGGCTCACTTTGGAGTGCCCATGACAGGTGGTGTATTACATGCGATCAATACCAGATTGGATGCCAAGAATATTGCCTTCATGCTAGACCATGCCAATACTAAAGTTTTGCTAACCGATACATTGGCAGCTCCCATCATTAAAGAGGTACTGACTTTGGTTAAAAGCAAACCACTTGTAATTGATATTATTGATCCGAACGAAAGCGGTGGAGAGCGGCTAGGCGAAAGTACTTATGATGAGTTTATTGCAAAAGGAGATTCTACTTTTGAATGGCATTTGCCTAGCGATGAATGGAATGCCATTTCATTAAATTATACGTCAGGCACAACGGGTAATCCCAAAGGCGTAGTCTATCATCATCGAGGAGCTTATTTAAATGCCTTGGGGAATGTAGTGGGTTGGGAAATGCAAAAGCATCCCACGTATTTATGGACGCTTCCTATGTTTCATTGTAATGGCTGGTGTTTGCCGTGGACACTGGCAGCCGTAGGCGGCAAAAATGTATGCTTGCGTCATGTACGAGTAGAGGATATTTATCGCCTAATAGTGGCTGAACATGTTACGCATTATTGTGGTGCCCCCATTGTTCACAGTATGATCGCCAATGCGTCTGATGAATTAAAAGCAAAGAAAAAACATTTGGTTAAAGGGATGATTGGCGGTGCACCACCCCCTGCCGCAGTATTAGATTTAATGGAAAAAAATGGTTTTGAAATTACCCATGTATATGGCTTAACGGAAACCTATGGTCCAGGAACTGTCTGTGATTGGAATAGCGATTGGAATAATTTATCTAACACGGAACAAGCCGAAATAAAATCCTTGCAGGGTGTCTCTAATCATATCCTAGAAGATCTCACTGTAGCCCACCCCAATACGTTAGAAACAGTGCCAGCAGATGGAGAGACAATGGGGGAAGTACTATTCAGAGGCAACAATGTGATGAAGGGGTATTTAAAAAATCCTACTGCCAATGAAAAAGCATTTAAAGGAGGCTGGTTTCATAGTGGTGATTTGGGAGTATTAATGCCCAATGGCTACATTCAAATAAAAGACCGTTCTAAAGATATTATCATTTCAGGTGGCGAAAATATTTCTAGTATAGAAGTAGAAAGTGCTTTATTCAAACACCCTGCGGTGATGGATGCAGCGGTCATCGCCAAACCTGATGAAAAATGGGGGGAAACGCCTTGTGCTTTTGTCGCTTTAAAAGAAGACACCTCTGTAACAGAAGAAGAATTAATTGAATTTGTTCGTTCTGAAATAGCCCATTTTAAAGCTCCCAAACAGATCATCTTTGGTCCGTTGCCAAAGACTTCTACTGGTAAGACACAGAAGTATGTATTGCGACAGCGGTTGGCAGGAAATTAACATTAAATTATCGGATGGCTTGATTGCTTGATGAACTGTGCTTAACTGCAAGCAAAAAAGTGAAAAAGTTTACTTGTCAGCTTGCTGTTTTATGTGATAATCGTTGTCAAACATTCTTTTGAAATGGACACAAGCAAAGAACTGTTTGACTAATTTATTC
>CALJIQ010000384.1 GCA_937973995.1 uncultured Saprospiraceae bacterium | reverse complement strand
AAACATTCCTTATTCTATTTCATCAAAATCTTACTACCTGAAATCCATAAACTGAAAAGAGGTAATTATTGTAACTGGATTGAAAGTAAATTTACTGATGCTAATGGGAAGCCCTTTAGCTATGATACTATAAAAGTGAGTTACCATGAATGGAATAAAAGACTAATGAAAGGGCAATTATCAGATAAAGAAGAAGAACTGAAAACCATTTTTGAAGCCCTTAATAGGATACCTAAATAAAGATACCCTTACAAAATTTAAAGATACCCTTACAAAGCCCTTACAAGAAATCAAAGCCCTTTTCTTTCCTTATACCTTCCTATACTTTTGATTCATCAATTGATTTAACAGAATAGCTGCTATTCATTTTTTCATATTTAAATTGAATTAATGAATTCAAGTAATGTAGCCCCAATAAGTCAGGGGCAAAAACTGGATACCATTTTGGATTTACTTCAGAAAGGTAATATTGCCCAAAAAGAAGTATTGACAATTGATGAAGTGGGGGCTTATACAGGGCTTTCAAAGTCCTATCTGTATAAACTTACTTCCACCAATCAAATACCCTTTTATAAGCCAAATAACAAGATGGTTTATTTTAAAAGGCAGGAAATAGAAGAATGGCTTCTTCAGAATAGGAGGAAAACAAAAGCTGAAATTGAAGGGGAAGCTGCTACTTATTTAGTAACCAATAAAAAAGGATAGCATGAAAGAAGATTTAAATTTCACTAGCTTCTATCTTGCTACCCTTTTTGGAGAAAAAAAAGTTTACTGGAATAGCAAAGATAACAAAGCCTATCATAAAATTACTTTAGAAGTCATCAAGCAAGTTGGGGGGCATTTAGGTATAAATTCCCATAGACTCACAAGGGGAAAGAATAAGGGGAAGTTAATGCTGAAGCTGCAAAGTTTTGATTATACAAAGGAATTGATTGAAAGGAAAGTAATTTGGAAAGCAACTGGCAGGAAGTGTTACAATCAATTTCTAGGAAAAGAAACAAGCCATATTTCCAAAGTATATCCACTAGCAATAAATAGGGCATGGATAGATTTTGGGAAAGGCTCAAATGATGCAGGGTATTTGATTTTTAATACTGATTTGACTTATGAAGGAATTGCTTCAGTAAAGATTTTCATTGCTCCAAATACAAAGAATGATACAGGGTTTAGACAGATGTTTACTAATGGTGATTTTGATGAAGAATTAAGGCTACTGGAAGCCAAAGCAGATGAAGATGGACAAATTCCCCTAGACTTATAGGGACATTAAAAAAGGGGCTATTTAAGCCCCTTTGTCCATTCTTCTTATTAAGATGTATTTAGTAACAAATTTTGTTACCATTAAAAAGAAATAGAAGATGTATGATACTATTGAATTTAGACTATCCAAAGATAAGGCAAATATAAATCTTTTGGAAAGTGTGCCATGTTACCTATCAGATAAATATGAAGTAAAAGGAAATGATTTGGGGAATGTATCTATTACAGGAAAACTGAAAGGGTTAACTGTGAGGGTGAATGAACATAATGTAAAAATTGTTGGTAGTAGTCTTTGTAAGTATTATCTAGGGGATAATATTCAAACACTTTACAGGGGGGATGCTGAAAGGGCAATAGAAAAAATATCTGATGAATTGCACCTTCCTTTCAGCCAATCAAATGTTACTAGAATAGATGTGGCTCAAAACTTACTAATGAAACATAAGGAAGAAGTATATCTTCCTTATTTGGGGCAATTACAGTTTTATAAGAGACTAGAAGCAAAGGATGGGTTATACTACAATAATTCAAAAAGGCAGATGGTGTTCTATCAGAAAGTGAAGGAACAAAAAGCCAAAGGGAATCCTATCCCTAGCCATTTGAAAAAAGCCAATCTTTTGAGGTATGAACTAAGGCTGAAGAAAAGACTGCCAAAGCATTTTAATATGGCTGAAGTATTAGCTTCAGATTTGTATAGAGAAGAATTTTATTTGAATCTTTTCAAACAATGGAAAGATGAATATTTCAAAATTCAAAAAGTTAATTCAATTATTCAAGCTATGCAACCAACAGGGAGTACCAAAGAATTTACTGATTACCTAGCCATTATAGGGCTTCTAAATGTGGGTTATACCAAAGCCTATAAAATGATAAAGGAGTGGCAGGATATAGGGGCTATTGGGAAAAAACAGGCTTCAGATTTAAGGAAGAAAATTAAAGCCTTGAATGAGAAGCCTAGTCTTACTGAAAAGAATGAATTGATAAAAGAACTGGATAGTAAGATAGAAGAAGCAAGCCTTCATTATAGATAAAATTGAAGGTTTGAAAAGGGTTAATATTCCCTAGAGATTTAGGTTATTTTTTACCAACAAAAATAGTTGAAAATGGAAATTACTATTAAAATAGATAGTAGTCAAAAGCCCCAAATTAATATAGAAGGGGATGCTGAAAAGGTTTTGAAAGAAAGATTGAATGAAGAAGATTATAAATTTATGTGGGATGCAATGGATAATCTGTACTTCAAAAGAAGAAAGATGGAAGTGAGTGAAAAAGAAGAATTTATGTCACATATGCTAGGGCTTTTTGAAAGGTTTCATAATGAAATGGAAATTAGGGGTTTCCCAAAATTTAAGCATTGGGAAGATGAAGTGGATGAAATGCATAGAAAAAGTGATTTAGATGATATTATAGATATTTTATAATCTAGGTATTGAAGGGGCTTTTTATAGCCCCTTTGTTCTTTATGAAGGTTTTTGCTAGGTCTAATGTAAATAGTGAAAGCTGTTGAAAAGCTGTTGATTTTGTAGGATTGGAAGGTTTTTTAGGGGTCACTATGTAAATAGGAAAAGCTGTGAAAAAAGCTGTGATTTTTCAAATGCTGATGAAGGTTTTTTGAACCTCACATATAAGTAAGAACCTGACAAAACCTGACATCAAAAAAATATTTCAAAATGGGAAGATGGTCAACAGGGGCAATAACTCACAAAGAAGCTCTTAGGCTAGAATTATCACATTTAGTGAAGGCAGGGTATTTAGTTAAGGGTGCAACTACTAGGGGGCATTATAGATGGTATTGTAATGGCAGGGAATCAAGTAATATAGTTTTAATTAGTAGATGGACTGAAGAAGAAAAGTATATCAGGTTAATCTATACTACTACTGATGGACATGGGGAAAAATATGATTATGATTACAAGATAGATTTAGTAACAGTACCTAGCAATCTAGGGAAAGGGGAAGTATTGTATTTTCTATGCCCTGTTAGTTGGAAAAGATGCAGGGTGTTATATTGTGCCTATGGCTACCACAAATGGAAGTCTAGGGAAGCCTATCAAAATAGAATCTTCTATGAATCCCAAACCCAAAGTAAATTGAATAGAGCAAACAGTAAATATTGGGAATTGAAAAAGAAGGTGGAAGCTATTCTTCAGGAAAAATATTTGAGATTAGAATATGATGGGAAGCCCACTAAGAAAGCCTTATATTTGGAAAAGCTAAAAAGAGAAAGGGATTTTTGGGATACTGAAAGGTGGAAGGCATACAATATGCCCAAAGCAGTCAGGGGTATATTTGGGCTGGCAGGATTTACTTCAGATGAAAGAATTTTTTAATTTTTTTTAAGTTTGTGTTACTTATTTGTTACTTGTAAAAAACAAAACCTTTGCAAATTATTCATTTACAAAGGTTTATGGTTTTTACTTAGTACCGAAGGCGGGAATCGAACCCGCACTCAGTTGCCTGAACTGGATTTTGAATCCAGCGCGTCTACCAATTCCGCCACTTCGGCAAGAGTGGAGGGCAAAATTAGGTAATATTTAAATGAGTAGCAAGGCATAGTTCTTGCCAATGATAGAACATGAAATTAAAACAAGTAATAGGCGTATTTTTATTAGGGGGAATGGCGATATCTTTATGGTATAAATTGGAAGATAGCTTAAAAGACGCCGAAGAACCACTTGCAATGGGTGCCTTAATTCTAGTAATTGTATTGATTTTAGTAATGTTGATTATCAGAATTACTAGAAGTTAGCAGCCCAAATCTCTTTGAAAAACGCTTTTAATTTAATAACATCTAATTTGCCTTCCGTTCTAACTCCACTGCACAAATCTAGGCCAAACGGTCGTACTTCCTGAATAGCTTGCTGCACATTGTTTGCATTTAAGCCTCCCGCTAAAAAAACAGGTACTTTCACCGCTGCACGAATTTGTTTACTTAAATCCCAATTATGAACCCTGCCTGTGCCACCTAATTCTTTAATGGGTAAATTGGGATTCCCACTATCTAATAAGATCGCATCCACTTCTCTTGAAATAGTAATAGCTTCCTCCACAGAACGATCATCCAAAACATGGATTACTTGGACTATTTTGGTAGTTGGTAGCGCCGTTTTTAACTCTTGATAACTTCCTTCTTCTAACATATCAACCAGTTGTATTGTATTGGTTTGGACAAGCTGGTGATGTTCAATTATATTTTTCACGCTAGTTTCAGAAGTTAATACAAAAGTGGCGATGGGTGGTGGGATGGTCTTTGTAATTTCTTGGATCAATTCATTAGAAATGACACCTGGACCACTAGGCATAGGGCCTACTAGCCCTATGGCAGCAGCTCCCAATTGTATAGCTAAGCGAGCTTCTTCCACACTACTAATACAACAGATTTTTACTCTGGGAAAAGTAGTCATGGCAATTGGACTTTAGAATAAATAAGGTATTGATCTGAAAAGGGAGCTGGGAAAATCCGATGGTTTAAAACTTCAAAAGAAGGAGGCGTGAAAATATAATCTATCCTTAGTAAAGCCAATTTATTTTTCAAAGTAGAACCAAAAGTGGCTCCGATCCCTAATCCTTTTTCCCTAAAAGTATCTTTATGATCTTCTTTTAAAATCTGATACACATGGGTTTGGGGAGTATCATTTATATCCCCACATAAAATGGCTGGGTAGGGACTTGTTGCCATTAGTTGTCGCAGTTTTTTGGCTTGGTCTGCTCTTCTAGCAGAGAACTTCTGGTAAAACCTTAATAATCCTACGGCTATAGAAAAATCTATAGGTGGTTCATCTGAGTGCGCTGCAACAGTATTGGGCACAATTCCGTCCTTGCGGTTGGCTTCAAAGTGAGCAGCATAAATCCTTATTTTTTTATTATCTACTTGGATATCCGCCCAGATACAAGCATTGGCATCATTAGAACTAAAATTTTCTATTTGTCCTTCATTAATAATAGGATATTTTGAATAGATAGCAACGAACTTTCCTCTTGAAAAATATTGGTAAGGCAACTGGAGTGCTTGGCTAATTTGGTTTTCTACATACGGACTGTGCTCTTGAATACAAATAATATCTAGGTGTTGAAATTGCTTTAAATGTTTTTGAAAATTAGAGGCAGTTACTTCTTTATTCCTGCCTTGATTAGAACGAATCGGGATGGCAAATTGGGTATTGTAGCTTGCAATCTTAAGTATCTTAGTAGCCGCATCTCCATCAGAAGCTTTTTGAATATTTATGATATTCATGACGTAAGGAATACCAACTAAAAGAACAAGAATGGATCCCCAGCAATACCTAATATTAAATAGAAGCCAATAAAGAATAAACGCTATATTACCGAAAATCAATGCTGGAAATACCAATCCAATCAAAGAAAAAAAGACACTATCTCTAGGATGAAAATGAGGTGCAAAGTAAGCACCCAATGTCAACACAACTAAGGTGATATTTACGAAAACCAGAAACCCATTAATCTTTTTCATCATTGTTCAAAAGAGCCTTTAAAGAGGTAGAGTACAATAGCCGAGGCAATTAAAAAGAGGGTAAAAATAACAAAAGCAAAAATGATGTTATTACTTGTTAAAAAGAAGGGAAGAGAGAAAGATAATAGGAATAATACCCTAAAAAAGATATGACTCAGAAAGAAAATGCTATTTGCTCGTCCATATACATGATTGGGTACATGGTTGAGTAGATAGGTGATACGTTGGATTCTTACCCCTGCATTGGTAACGCCTAGTAAAAAGAACATGCCATAAAAAATAGCCAAATGCCTAGATACCGCCAGCATAAAAAAAACGGCTGCGGCGACTAAAGTCAATACAATGACGGAATGCGTGAGATTACTATTTTTAAAAACTTTCCGAATTACAATGCCCGAAAATACTGCCCCGATAGCATAGTACATATCTCCAGCAGCAAACACATCTCCCTGTTCTTGTAAATGATTTTTAACATAAATGGGCATCAAATAAAAAGTGGAACAAACCAAGCAGGCAAAGACAGAAAAAGAAGCGATGCCAAAAATAGTAATGCCTTTATGTTGCTTTAAGTAGGCCCAACCAATTTTAAATTGATCTAGTACAGTGCCTGACTCTTTTTTCCGTTTTAAGATGGGTTCATACACAATCAGTGCAATGATGCCAAAGGCAATAAAATAAGTACAAGCATCTATTAAAAAGATTTCGTAAATCTCCCAGGGAGCAATCATCCAATTGGTAGCTACTTTAAACCCAAAAAGATTGACAACGCCATCTGTTGCCCCTTCTAATAACATGGCAGCGATGGCACCTGCAAAAATCGTTGTTAATTGATGTTGAATTTCTAAATAAGAGGATAGCTTGCCATAAAAAGAAGGCTCCACAATTTCTTGGGCAAAGGCATAGACGGCTGGAAAATGGATATTATAATTCAAAAAAGTAAGGATAAACACTACTCCTACCCAATACCAAGCCAGATGATTTTGATAAAATCCCCACCCACTAATCAGCAGGAGCAAACAACCCATCACCAATGCCAAAATCATAAAAATATACTTCCGATTATATCTATCAATTAAGGTGCCGCAGTAGGGACTCCAAAAAACAGCAATCAGGGTGACGGCAATATAGACGCTAGCAAATACATCCATTTGTTCTAGTTCTGCAAAATACCAGGGAATCGCAATCATACTAATCCCTTGGGCGACTGCTGAAATAGAATTGGCTATGAATAATAATATAAGTGCTTGGAGATTTTTCATGTAGATTTGCAAGTATAAGTATTCTACAACCAAAGTGGTTCTAATTGGTTGTACCATTAAACTTTTAAATGCAACAAAAAATATTTGTTACAGGGGGGACTGGATTTGTGGGAGCTTATTTATTGCGGTATTTAGTAGCGAATGGATACCAAAATATTATAGCCCTAAAGCGGCCCAATAGCCCTATGGATTTAGTGGAGTCTATCCGTGATAAGATTCAATGGGTAGAAGGAGATATTTTAGATGTACCTGTATTAGAGGAAGTTATGAAGGAGGTAGAGCAGGTTTATCACAGTGCAGCTATGATTTCATTTGTTCCTGAGGATAAGGAGCGACAATTTGAAATCAATAGCATAGGTACGGCGAATGTGGTCAATATGGCCTTGTATCATCAAGTACAAAAATTAGTTCACATCAGCTCTATTGCTGCAATTGGTAAAGAAAAAGATCAGAAAATAATTTCGGAGGAGACGAAATGGAAAGAAGAGACAACTACTTCCAATTATGCGAAAAGTAAATATGCAGCAGAAATGGAAGTATGGCGAGGAATAGCAGAGGGTCTGAGTGCAGCGATTATTAACCCTTCCATGATTTTAGGTAGTGGCTTTTGGAATCGAGGTACTGGAAATATTTTTAAATTATATGCCGATGGTTTTTCTTTCTTATCAGATGGTGCTGGTGGATTAGTGGATGTACGAGATGTGGCTAAGTTTGCCATCCTGTTAATGGAAAGTGGGATTGAAAAGGAACGTTTTATAGTCAATGCGGAGAATATGGCGTACAAAGATTTATTTAAGCAGATTGCTAAATTGGCGGGAAAGAAACCGCCCTCTATTCAAATTAATACTTGGATGAGTGCAGTAGGGTGGCGATTTGAAAAAGTTCGTTCTCTCTTGACAGGGCAACCACCGACGATTACCAAAGAGTCTATTAATAGTGCCAGTACTAAAAGTCATTATTCTAATCAGAAGTCAATTGATGCTTTTGGTTTCAGTTATACCCCTATTCAAGAAACCATTCAGGCTACCGTGTGGCAGTATTTGGAAGGGCAAGGGCAACCAATGGTTTTACCGCTGAATTGATTTAAAACATGTTTAAAAAAGGATCAAAACTATATAGCATACTTCATTTAAAATGCCCTCGATGTCATAAAGGCGATTTATTTCATACAGGCACTTGGTCCTTTCAAGATATAGCGGGTATGCCAGATTATTGTCCGAATTGTAAACAAAACTACATGCCAGAGCCAGGATTTTACTATGGGGCGATGTTTGTTTCTTATGTGTTTTGGGGCTTCTTCTGTATTATCTTGGGGGGAACAACGATTATTGGTTTGGGCTGGACGGTTAATCAGGCGATGTTGTTGTTGGTGTTTATTTCTGCCATTTTCTTTGTCTGGTTATTTCGCATCTCCAGAGCGATCTGGTTTAATTTAATGGTTGGCTATGATAAAAAATGGAATGACTAATCGCTACTCTTATCCCGTGACTTTCCGTCACTGGATAAATTTTACTAGAAAAACACTAAAATCATCCAGTGACAGAAAGTCACGGGATGTTTGGACTATCAACGGTAATTCACCGAATAAAAGAGTTGCTGCATGAAAGAGACTAGCCAATATACTTCCTTGATAATCAATGGTGTACTATATAATAAAGCAGCCTTATTAAATCTAACCAACCAACCTACTACTTCTCTTCCAGACTGGAAAAAATCTTTCTATCAATTTTTACAAGACTGGTTAAATGACCAAGCGTATATAGCGGTCAATACTTCTGGTTCTACTGGTAAGCCAAAGCGTATTCTAGTATCTAAAGAAAAGATGGTGAATAGTGCTCAGATGACAGGGGCCTATTTTGGTTTTCAAAAAAAGCAAAAAGCATTACTGTGTCTGCCTTGTCATTATATAGCAGGGAAAATGATGGTCGTCAGGGCTATGGTTTGGGGATTGGATTTAATCTGTGTGGAGCCTTCTGGTAATCCCTTAGCGTCTATCCAGGAACCAATTGATTTTGCAGCTATGGTTCCTATGCAAGTGACCAAAGCAATAGCCGAAACGCCAAATAAAATGATCTACTTGCAGCAACTTATTGTTGGCGGAGGAAAGGTCAATCATACTCTATGGCAGCAATTACAATCGCTTTCCACCCAATGTTTCGCTACTTACGGTATGACAGAAACCATTACCCATATTGCCATTCAACCTTTAAATGGTAGTCTTAAATCGGAAGCTTTTCAAATATTGCCAAAAGTATCTATTGCACAAGACAAAAGAGACTGCCTAGTAATTAAAGCCCCTCATTTATCTGATGACAAAATTGTGACAAATGATATAGTACATCTAGTAGAGCAAAACCAATTTATTTGGTTAGGAAGATTTGATAATGTCATTAACACGGGAGGTGTTAAAGTTTTTCCTGAGCAGATTGAAAAAAAATTAGAGAGCTGTCTGCATAATCGTTTTTTTATTAGTGCGCTGCCAGATGAAACATTAGGCCAAAAAGTAGTATTAATTATTGAAAATCAACCGTGGACAAATCAAGATATAACTGATTTTCAAGAACAAATAAATAAGATTTTATCAAAATTTGAAAGACCCAAACAATTATTTTTCTTGCCTAAATTTCTAGAAACCCCAACAGGAAAAGTGCAAAGACAGAGAACAAAATCCCTTCTTCAATTGTCTTAAAAATACTTCTTTTAAAACTTTCAGAAAATATTGAAAGTTTATATCTTTGGATACGAATAGGGGTAGAGGACAGGAGTCAGGAGTCAGGTTTTTGCTGACTCCTGACTCCCGACTCCTGACTCCTCAAATAAGCTATTTGAGCTACCAAATAAACATAGCACCTTCTAGCACCTTCGCTTTATATCGCCTACCCAATGCGAAAGACCATTTTTTTGTACAACAAAAAGATGGCGGCTATTCCGATTTATCTTCCGCTTCCTTTGAGAAAGAAGGGTTTGCCTTTCATCCTTTCCAAATTACCACCGATTGCCCTGCTATTTTTATCAAAAGCGATAGACGGATACCCAATGCAGTTGTTTCGTTTCAGTCCAATCATAGAACAAAGGTAGTGGAGAGTGATAAATGGAATTATTTACAGCAAGCGGAGGAATTCATTCACGCAACTAAAACAAATTTTAAGAAAATAATTTTATCCCGCATAAAGACCATTGACATACAAGCGGGTAACCTGTTTTTTCTATTTGAAGAATTAAAAAAAGCACATCCTTCGGCTTTTGTGTATTTGGTGAATGTAACGGGAGTTGGTTGTTGGATTGGCGCTACCCCCGAGCAGTTGTTTAGTCAGAATGGAGTAGCGGAAACAATGGCATTAGCGGGTACACAACGAGATTTAGGATTGCCATTAGATAATGTGGTGTGGGGAGAAAAGGAAATAGAAGAACATGCGATCGTTGAGCGATATTTTCAAAGCATATTGAAGGATCAAAAGATTGATTTTTCAAAATCACTTCCACATACCATAAGGGCAGGGAATGTACTGCATCTGTGTACGAACTTTCAATTTCAGCCCATCCAACAACTTTATCAATTGATAGAAAAATTCCATCCAAGCCCAGCCGTGTGTGGAATGCCAAAGAAAACTGCGAAACAATTTATCCAGGCAAACGAACCCCATAATCGTGCCTACTATTGTGGCTTTTTAGGACCTGTGAATGTCAATAATAAGACCGATTTATTCGTCAACTTACGATGTATGCAAGTCTTGGAAAATCGGTTTGCCTTGTATATAGGTGGTGGAATTTTATCAGATTCCAACCCCGAAAAAGAATGGCAAGAAACAGAAATGAAAGCCAAAACCCTCTCTGACGTTATCGAAAAAGTTTATCTTGCCGAGCAGTTCGCTGTTTAATTTTGAATGACGGAATTATGAATTTTGAATGTGCTAAGAGAAATTCAAAATTTATTCATTCAAAATTCAAAATTAGTCCTAATGCTTTCCGACAAACCCATAGTTCGTAATCTAGTAGAAATTTGTGCGGCAAGGGGAATCAACCATGTGATTATTTCACCTGGTTCTCGAAACGCACCACTGATTATCTCCTTCAATGAGCATGAACAGTTTGAATGCCTGAGTATTCCTGACGAACGAGTAGCAGGATATTTTGCATTAGGCATCGCTCAACAAACTCGCACCCCTGTTATTATTACTTGCACATCGGGCACTGCTTCCTTAAATTTTGCCCCTGCTATTGCAGAAGCCTTCTATCAAAAAATTCCCTTATTAATTATAACAGCAGATCGTCCTGTGGAGTGGATTCATCAGGGCGAAGGACAATCCATTAATCAACGAGAAGTATTTGCTAATTATGTATTGAAAAGTTATCAATTGCCGCAAGAACCTACACACAAGGATGAATTATGGAGTGCGAATAGGATGTTATCTGAGGCAATAGATACTTGCTATGAAAAAGGAGGCGGACCTGTTCATATCAATATTCCATTTCGAGAGCCTTTATATGGTCAGAAGGATTATTCGGATGAACCGCTTCCATTAATTGCTGCCCATATAAAGCCCAATCATTTTTTAAACCCAGCTATTTCAGAATCCTTGCAAGAACAGTGGGACGAAGCAAAAAAGAAGCTCATTGTATGTGGCTTATTGCCTAAACAACAAGATAATCTTTCCCAATTATTAGAAGAGGTAAGTAGAGATACTTCAGTAGCGGTTTTATCAGAAACTACTTCAAATGCGAATAACCCTTTCTCTTTTATTTGCACGATAGATGGTATCTTGACCCTTCTGACAGAAGAAGAATTAGCAGCATTTCAACCTGACCTATTATTGATTATTGGAGGTTCATTTATATCAAAAAAATTAAAACATTTTCTTAGGAACTATCCACCTTCTGCTAGTTGGTATGTTGGAGAAGAAGGCTATTTACTGGATACCTTTCAAAGTGTAGATAAATGGATTTCTATTCCTGTAACGGATTTTATAGCTGGTTTAACTACGACCAAATTTATGGAAGATGAGGAAGTGATTGATTTGGAAGAAGGGTATAGAGAATTATGGCAAAATAAATATGAAATAGTAAAAAAACATCACCAACATTTTTTGGATAAAGTACAATGGTCCGATTTAAAAGCTTATGAAATAATTGTAAACGCTTTGCCGGATGGTAGTAATCTACACATGGGCAACAGCACACCCGTTCGATACCTCCAATTATTTCCACCTAATTCCACTATCCATTATAATTCTAACAGAGGGGTAGCGGGTATAGATGGCTGTACTTCCACCGCCGCAGGTGCAGCTTGGGTAAATGATCAACTAACGGTTTTAATAACAGGAGATATTAGTTTTTTCTATGATTCCAATGCTTTTTGGCACCAGCATTTGTCTCCTAATTTGCGAGTCATTATTATCAATAATGGTGGGGGTAATATTTTTAGATACATCCCAGGTCCGCCAACTACCAACCAGCTAGAAACTTATTTTGAAACAAAGCAAAATTTAAATGCGGAACATATTGCCAAGACTTTTAATATAGTTTACTATTTTGCGGAAGAAGAAAAAAAATTAAAAGAAATCGTAACCAAATTCTTTCAATCACAAGCCAACCAACGTCCTGCAATTTTAGAAATAAAAACGGATGGGGAGGTGAGCGCAGCAGTTTTTAGAGATTATTATAAATCATTAATACAAATCGCTAGTTGAATAAAAGTATTACAATTCGATAAATAACCCACCCCAACCCTCCCTTAGAAGGGAGGGAGTCTCCTCCGAAACGGAAATATTGGTAACAGAGGAGACTCCCCCTCTTTTTAATAGGGGGCTGGGGGAGTTCACCCTTCAACTGGAGATTGGTATCATTAGTTATCAATGGCAGATCAATGGCAGATCAATGGCTAGATAAAGCCCAAACAACAAGAAAAGGAGACGAATTAGATGCAGTCGCATTACAGCAATATATCAGTGAACAATTACCTGATTATCAAGGTGAGTTGAGTATTCAACAATTCCCTGGAGGGGCTTCTAATCTTACTTACCTCTTGCAATCTGGAGATAAATATATGGTATTGCGACGCCCTCCTTTTGGACCTAAGATCAAGTCGGCGCATGATATGGGTAGGGAGTATAAAATATTTTCCAACCTAATACACCATTACCCAAAAGTACCCAAACCGCTTTTATTTTGTGAAGATGAATCCATCATTGGTAGAGAGTTTTATTTAATGGAACGCTTAGAAGGCGTTATTCTTCGCTCTACCATGCCCAAAGAAATGTATCCTGAACCTGCCTTGATGAGCGGTATTGCTGATTCCTTGATACAAACTTTGGCGGAATTGCATGCGGTAGATTATAAAGCCGCAGGATTAGGAGAACTAGGAAAACCAGAAGGCTATAATGAGCGGCAAGTAAGAGGTTGGACCAAACGCTATATCAATGCCAAAACAGATGAGGTAAAGGAGATGGAATTTGTTAGTCAATGGTTAGCTGATAATCTACTGCCTGAATCTGATACAGCATTAATTCACAATGATTATAAGTACGATAATGTTATTTTAGATAAAGAAGATTGGACTAAAATCATCGGTATCTTAGACTGGGAGATGTCCACCTTAGGCGATCCATTAATGGATTTAGGAACTTCCTTATGTTACTGGACGAATGCAAATGACCCTGATTGGGTAAAGCAATTGAGTTTGAGTCCGACTACCATTAAGGGAAATCCAACCCGTGCAGAAGTAGCTGCTAGATACAGTGAATTAAGTGGTCGAGATATTAGTAATGTCGTTTTCTATTATGTGTTTGGTTTATTTAAAATAGCAGTAGTTGTACAGCAGATTTATAAGCGGTATAAAACGGGCTTTTCTTCTAATCCAAGATTTGCTA
>CALJIQ010000383.1 GCA_937973995.1 uncultured Saprospiraceae bacterium | reverse complement strand
GCCTTTCGGAACAAATAATTGCTTTTTATTTTCTGCGCTCAACCGAATGGTAAAACTTTGACCATAGGTAGGAGAGCCTTCTCGGATATCAACTGCCACATCCAATACTTCCCCTTGACTAACCCTTACCAACTTAGCTTGGCTATGTGGTTCTAATTGATAATGTAGTCCCCGAAGGACTCCATAGGTAGACAGCGCTTGATTATCTTGGACGAATTCAGCAGAGATACCTGCCTCTTGGAAAGTTTTCTGATTATAAATCTCGTAAAAATAGCCTCTGCTATCTCTCCAAATTTTAGGTTCGAATACTTTTAATCCTTTTAAGTGCGTCTCAATAAATGGCATATTAATCTTGTATTTATAGGTTTTTGAAGTAAACGTTCAAAACCTATTCCAATATTACATTTTTTACAAAGAACAAACTGGATTGTTCCAAAATCTTATCTACTTTCGCAGCTCAAAAATTATTTATTATGCAGGCAAGAGACAAGTCCGCTCAATTATTCGAAGAAGCTAAAAACTATTTCCCAGGAGGAGTTAACTCCCCTGTACGTGCATTTAAATCCGTATCAGGACCACCCTTATTTATTAAACGAGGTTATGGTTGCCGTATTACAGATGAAGATGATAACCAATACATTGATTTTTGCTGTTCTTGGGGCCCTTTAATCTTAGGCCATAATCATCCTGCAGTTAGAGATGCGGTGCTAGATACTGTAGTGAAAGGCACCTCCTTTGGTACCCCTAATAAATTAGGGAATCAATTAGGAAAGCTCATGATTGAGAATAATGCCTTTGTAGAGAAAATTCGCTTTGTTAGCTCAGGTACAGAAGCGGTGATGTCCGCTATTCGTTTAGCAAGAGGGGTTACGGGGAAAAATAAGATCATCAAATTTGAAGGCTGTTATCATGGACATGTAGATTCTTTATTAGTGAAGGCTGGATCCGGTCTAGCCACTTTTGGGATTAGTACATCGGCTGGAATACCTCCTTCCTTTGCACAAGAAACAATCGTCTTGCCACTTAATCAACCTTCCATTTTAGAAGAAGCTTTACTATTTAACGAAGATATCGCTTGTGTAATCATTGAGCCTATTCCTGCTAACAATGGACTATTATTACAAGATTTAGGCTTTCTTAGATATGTCCAATCTACCTGTTACCGACATAAAGTACTATTAATATTCGATGAGGTTATTTCAGGTTTCCGAGTAGGGTTTGAGGGTGCTGCTGGCTATTATGATGTCCAACCAGATATCGTTACTTATGGTAAAATTATTGGTGGCGGAATGCCAGTCGGTGCCTTTGGGGCAAGCAAGGAAATCATGGGGCATGTTGCACCAGAAGGCAACGTGTATCAAGCGGGCACTTTATCTGCCAATCCAGTGGCTATGGCAGCAGGCTATGCTGTTATACAAGAACTTTTAAAAGAGGGCTTTTATACTGAATTAGAAGAAAAAACCAAGTGGTTTACCCAACAAATCGAAGACTATTGTCATGGTAAAGGATACGAGATGAGCATGCCTCATGTAGGTTCTATATTTTGGGTGTCTTTTAGTCGTGCCCCCATCCAAGCAGCAGATCAAATTGATGCGGCAAACATGGAGAAATTTAAGGTGTTGCACCATGAATTATTGCAACGAGGCGTCTATTTAGGTCCATCCGGATATGAGGTAGGTTTTATATCTACGGCACATAGTAGAACAGACTTGGAGGAAGCGATTGAGAAAATTTGCGAGTGTATGGATATTGTCTTTTCAAATGAAAGCTAAGATTTCCAAGCCTTACGACTCTTAAAATATTTCTTAGCAACGACCAACAAGCCAAACGACTCACAGCCTTCTTTGGTTTGTTTAGCGTGGTGTGCACCATGCGCTCTTAAAATCGCCCTAGAATAAGTACTATCCAATTGTCTAAACCATTTAAATCGTTGATGGATATATACATCGTGGATCAGGAAATAAATTAGTCCATAAATAGATATACCTATTCCAACGAATAACACCCATAAATGAGGCGTTATGGAACCAATGATGTAACAAGACATACTTGGAAGCGCAAACACCAAAAAAAACAAATCATTTTTTTCAAAGAAGCCCTCTTTTTCATGTGGTTTGTGATGATCCTCATGCCAAGTCCACAAAAAACCATGCATGACATATTTGTGGGCAAACCAGGCCACAAACTCCATGCCTGCTACCGTTACTAAGGTTACGATTGTATAAAATAGAATGGTCATAGTCTTCAAATTAGCGTCTAATATCTACAATTTGAATGAATAACAAAAACCTAGAAGAAAGGTTTTTTGGTGTGCCTAATAACTCCTTTACCGTTCCTTTATCAATCAACGCTTAGGGACATTGAAAAAATAAATATTCCAATTGACTTTTTGTTAGTTTTCAAAAATGAACGTATGTCAAGGAGTTTATTTTTGAAAGCTAACGAAAAGTCTCAAAAAATTGGAACATTTATTTTTATCCCACTACTAAGATTGTGAATACAGAATAAATCTTTTT
>CALJIQ010000382.1 GCA_937973995.1 uncultured Saprospiraceae bacterium | reverse complement strand
AGTCGCAACAGGAAAAATCACTCAAATCACTAAAGACGGCAAGAAAAATGAAATCATCAACGGTAGTGCGGATTGGGTATATGAGGAAGAGTTTTCTTTTGCTAAAGCATTCCATTGGTCACCTGATGGGACGAAGATTGCCTATATGCGCTTTGATGAAACGCAGGTACCCGAATTTACCATGACCAATTTCAAAGGAGAATTACATCCAGAGTATGAAAAATTCAAGTACCCCAAAGTAGGCGATAAAAATGCGATAGTTACGATTCATACTTATGATACCCAAACGGGCAAAACTACACAGGTCAAAACAGGTAATGACCCTAAAATATATTTTCCTAGAATCAAATGGACACAAGACCCTAACCAATTGTGTGTGTTTAAAATGAATCGCCATCAAAATGAATTGGAGTTATTATTAGCCGATGCCAACACTGGAACTACCAAACAACTAATAAAAGAAACCAACAAATATTATGTGGACATCCACGATAATTTGACTTTTCTAAAAGATGGAAAATGCTTTGTGTGGACGAGTGAACAAGATGGGTATAATCACATCTATCTATACAACATGAAGGGGAAAGTGGAGAAACAATTGACCAAAGGAAAATATGATGTTACTGAATTTTATGGTATTAATGAAGACACAGAAAAACTATACTACCGTGCTGCCGAAACGTCTCCTTTAGAAGAACATATTTATGTGATTGACAAAAATGGGAAAAACAAAAAACAGCTTTCCAAAGAAAAGGGAACGCATAAAGCACAATTCAGTAGCACCTTTGATTATTATGTAGATAATTATTCGACGGCTAATGTGCCAGCCACCTATACCGTAAAAGATAATACAGGTAAAACCTTACGAGTCATTGAAGATAACAAGGGCTTGCAAATGGCGCAGAAACTATATAATACCACACCAGTAGAGTTTTTCCAATTTACCACCAAAGATGATGTCACTTTAAATGGTTGGATGATTAAGCCAGCTGATTTTGATGAGTCCAAACAGTATCCCGTCTTTATGACTTTATACGGAGGTCCAGGAAGTCAGCAAGTAAAAGATAGTTGGAGAGGGTCGAATTATTGGTGGTATCAAATGCTAGCTCAGCAAGGCTATATTGTTACTTGTGTGGACAATAGAGGGACGGGCGCAAGAGGAGAAGAATTTAAGAAAATGACTTACTTACAATTAGGGAAATATGAAACGATAGATCAAATAGAGGCAGCTAAATATTTAGGGAATTTGCCTTATACGGATAAAAGTCGAATTGGCATTTTTGGTTGGAGTTACGGTGGCTTTATGTCTTCGCTTTGCTTGCTAAAAGGCAACGATGTTTTTAAAGCAGCAATTGCCGTTGCGCCGGTTACTTCTTGGCGTTGGTACGATACAATTTACACCGAACGATTTATGCGAACAGAAAAGGAAAATCCCGATGGCTATAAAGATAATTCGCCTGTCTATTTTGCGGACCAACTAGAAGGACATTATTTATTGGTACATGGCGGGGCGGATGATAATGTGCATTGGCAACACAGTGCAGAAATGATGGGTGCATTGGTAGATGCCAACAAACAGTTTGATACGTATTATTATCCCAATCGAAATCACGGTATTTTTGGCGGTACCACTCGTATGCACTTGTATAATAAAATGACCAATTTTTTAAATGAGAAATTGAAAGGGGACGCGGTTAATTATAATAAAGTAGCAAAGCCGTAGCTTAGCAATGAGGGATGAATACCACAGTTTTTTAATTATCTTTGTTTAGACCATTAATCATAAAATCTAGCTATGCTTCCAGAAACTAAATACAAGGAGAATTCATATACTTTTGAGGAATACCTAGTATTAGAAGAAAAGGCGCCTTATAAAAGTGAATTCCAAAAAGGAAAAATAGTTGCCATGTCTGGCGGCACTTTCGATCATAATACGATTGCCCAAAATACAGGTACTGCTATTTCAAATGCGCTAAAAAAGAAGAACAAGAAATGTAGAGTAGCTAATAGCGATCAGAAAGTTTATATCCAAGATTATGATAAAGCAGTTTATCCAGATGTCTCTGTTTACTGCGATAAACCTAACTTTTATAATGATCGTAAAGATGTTCTCACCAACCCACTTTTGATAGTAGAAGTCCTTTCTTCCTCAACAGAGAATTATGATAGAGGTAAAAAATTCACACAATATCGCAGCCTTCCATCCTTTAAAGAATATGTACTTATTAGTCAGTCTCAAGCAAAAGTAGAAACATGGTATAAACAAGAAGAGAATGTATGGCGTATTTCTAATGCTGAAGGTTTAGAAACAAGTATTCATGTTTACTCATTGGACATTACGATTCCATTAACAGACTTATACTATTTGGTAGATTCCTTCAATGAAGAAGAAAAAACTTAATCTTGTTTCACCTCAAACTCAGAAACAGAAACCGTCCGCTCCTCCGGTATCAATTCCATTCGTTTGTACTTCATCAATAAATGAATAACGGCTAAGACATCCTTCTCACAATACACAGCAATCCGTTCCAAGTCATCTTCTTCCCAAAATACGCGTCCTACTTGGCTACCATCTATATCGTCTTTTGGCGTAGGAAAGCCAAAGACGGCTGCTAGTAAATTAAGTGAAGTGTAGTTTTTATAATCGCCAAATTTCCAAAGTTCTAAGGTATCTAGAAAGTGCTTGAGTTCCCACGGTTTTTTACCTGCTATTTGTAAAGAGTTAGTCAAAGGCAATTGGTTGATTAATAAGCGTCGGCAGATATAAGGCATGTCAAATTCTTTGATATTATGCCCACAGAAAAAAGTCCGAGCCGTATTATCATAGTATTGCTCTACCAAATTGGTGAACTCTTTGAGCAATACTTTTTCATCTCGATCTGCAAAAGATTTCAAACGAATATTCCATTCTCCTTTGGTCGTTCCTTTTACTAAAAAGCCAACAGAGATGCAGATAATTTTTCCAAATTCTGCAAAAATACCTGCTCGATCTATGTAAGCTGCTGACGCTTCTTCTTCCGTTATTTCTTCATCATACTTTTTTAAAATGCCTCGGCATTTTAATTTCCATAGCTTTTTAAAGCGATCATCCAACTCTTCATAAGTGGGTTTTTCCGATACCGTTTCAATGTCCAAAAAAAGGACAGCTCCTAAGTTTACGTGGTCTAACATAGCCGTTTTTTGAGGAGTCAGGAGTCAGGAATCAGGGGTCAGAGGATGTACAGCAAACGATAACTATTTTCCTTTTTTAAAGTTATTAATTCTCGTAAACCGAACTATTCTAACTCCAGACTCTTGGTCCCTGCCGCCTATAAAAAAAAGTGGAGGTTAGCAAGATAGTTAATTTTCCGTAGAGGTTTAACTAAATTGGCAACAACTCCCAAATTGGAATTTGGTGCTTGAATTTTGGAATTTAAAATAAGGTAGGTGTTCTTAAAAGAAGAGCGAGAAGTGCATCTAAAATGCACTTCTTTTGCCCCCGATTAGTGTGTGCTAATTCTGTTGAATATATTACAAAATTACACTATTTTGTTTATTAAAACAAATTTATAAACAAAATAATTATAATTAATTACCCTTAGAAACTGTATTTTGCAACCATAGCGCCACAATACCATAAAGCCACAACACCAAAATAATCATGACTTACTTCACCAAAGACTATCTACAATTCCTATCCGAATTATCGGTAAATAATGATCGAGACTGGTTCAATGCCAATAAACAGCGATTCAAAGAGCAAGTAGAAGCTCCTTTTAAAAATTTCGTGGATGCCGTCATTGAGCAAGCAAGTGCCTTAGATTCTCGCATCAGCATTACTTCCAAAGAAGCTGTTTTTCGGATTTATCGGGATACTCGATTTAGTAAGGATAAAACACCCTACAAGACCCACATGTCAGCAGTCATAGCAGAAGGAGGCAGAAAAGGGGAAAAAACAGGAGGCATTTATCTTCAGTCTAGTGCCG
This sequence comes from uncultured Saprospiraceae bacterium, assembly GCA_937973995.1. Taxonomy (GTDB): domain Bacteria; phylum Bacteroidota; class Bacteroidia; order Chitinophagales; family Saprospiraceae; genus JAFMDF01. The sequence continues at coordinate 15,816 of CALJIQ010000382.1, read as the reverse complement.
ATGATTTTAAAATCTTTACGGGCTTTTATATGCCCAAACCCAAGCAAGTACAATTGGTACGAGAAGCGATTGCTTCTGACATGCAAGGTTTTAAAGCCATCATTGAAAACAAAAAATTCAAAAAATTATTTGGTCAGATACAAGGCGAAGAGCACAAGCGAGTACCCAAAGAATTTGCCGACTTAATAGAAGAACAACCGCTTCTGATAAAGAAATCTTATTATGCTTTTCATGAGTTGGAACCTGAGGTGATTTTAAAAAAGAATCTGGTAGATATTTGCATGAAGCACTTTCTAGCAGCCCAACCCTTGGGAGAATTTTTCGATGCGGCAATTAAAGAGTAACTTTGTAGAATTAAAACGTAAAACCAATCTCTTAGCGTTTTTTTTAACCACATTAGTGCATATTAGTTTTGCACATAAGTTCACAAATGAAACACAAGCAAAACTTATGTGAACTAATGTGGTTAATCCAACATAAAATAAAGTAATGAATCTAGGAAAAGAATCTTTTAATAAGATTTGGAAAATGATTGGTTTGCGATACAAGTCGCATCCTTGGCACGGTGTGGATATTGGTAAAAATGCGCCAGAAGTGGTTACCTCTTTTATAGAAGTTATTCCCACCGATACCGTCAAGTACGAAGTGGATAAGAAGTCAGGCTACTTAACGATTGATCGCCCACAACGCTTTTCTAATATTGTTCCAGCTTTATACGGATTTGTTCCACAGACGTTATGCAAAGAGGAAGTAGCTGCCTATTGTATGGATAAAACAGGTAGAAAAGGAATTGTTGGAGATGACGATCCTTTAGATATTTGTGTGTTAACGGAACGGGAAATCACGCATGGAAATATTTTGGTTCAAGCCAAACCCATTGGTGGATTGAGAATGATAGACGGTGGAGAAGCAGATGATAAAATTATTGCTGTTTTGAACAACGACGAAGTCTATGGTCAATGGGAAGATGTGAGTGATATTCCTACCTCTATTCTTAATCGACTTCAACATTATTTTCTTACGTACAAACAATTACCTGCTGAAAAGCCAAAGTGTGAAATTACCCATATATATGGTTGTGAGGAAGCAAAGGCAGTTATCCTTAGAAGCCAAAAAGATTATGAAAAAGTGTATGGCAATCTAGAAGATGTCATGTCGATGACTTTGGTAGAAGCTTTTACTTTTGGTCAGCAACAGCAGGATATTTTGAAGGAGTTGTAATGGTGATTGATGATTGGTCTAGACGTTGACACTCCCAATCACCAGTCACCAGTCCCTACTTCAACAAAAACTTTCGCAACCGAGGCAGTTCATCCGTATTAATCAAATCAATTCCCATCCCCAATAATTGCTCCCAAAGTTGCTCGTCTTCAGGAGTTGCCCAGAGTCTCGTTTTCTTTCCTTGTGCATGGGTCTTATCTATAAATGTTTTTACTCTTTGAAATTCTTTCAATCCTACCTTCGTATAATCTTCTTCGCCCGCTACTTTAGCCGCATTCTCGCTAATAAAAGGCATTAGGTGAGCAGGGTATTCCTTTACTAAATCCTCAGGTCGTCCATCCAAGGTCATGAGTTGAAGAGGGTCATTTAATAACTCCTTGAAGGGGCGTTCTCCAGATAAAATGACCACTACTTTGCCTTGGTGCAATTGTCCATTTTCATAGTAGGTAAGCATTTCTCGAAACGCATATAATTGTTCCCTTAGTTTTTGATAAGCCTTTTTAGATTCAAATTTTATATCTATCCACAAATAAAAAGGTTGTTCATAATTAGGATAAATATACCCTCCATTTTTTTTGTAGCGTCTATAAAGTGGTTTTAAATATTGCTTGTGTAATTGCTTAAGTCCATGTCGCTTTTTGTCAGGCATATTATGTCCTACAAACAGTCGTCCATAGATGTATAAAACATCTGCTTCTACACTAGTAAAGCCATTGGCTAAGGCATCCTCCAATGGATTGGCTTGTTCGTAATCGTTGTGGGAGTGGGCATGTGGCAAGGGCGTTACTTGCGCCGTAGTCACAAAGCAAATACCACTAAACAGCGTATATAATAAATATCGTAGCATTAAATTCTAAATACTTTTGGCTCTTTGACATATCCCGTGATTCCTTTCCTTAAATGGACATCGAGTCCATTTAAGGAAACAAGGGATTCTAAACAATCACATCCTCCTTCACAGTCTGAGCAGCTTTTATAAAACAATACAAAGCGATAATTTCCAAAAATCCAATTACAAATAAAGCATATCGAATCGCATCCACCCCATAGTGCGGTTGCCAAAGATCACTTAAAAAGCCAGCCAATAAAGGCCCACCTCCAGAAATCAAAGCAAGGAAAATCATAAAGATGGCACTCCCTGTTGCTCTCATATTTACTTTCGCCATGTCTTGCACGAGCGTATAAGAAGGACCAATAAAAAAGGCATATAGAATATTCGGCATACAATAAGAAAGCATCGCCACTTTTCCTGATTGACCAAATAACGTTCCGAGGGCAAATGGAAAACTCAAACAAAAAGAAATAGCAGGAATCCACAGATACCAACGAATATCTTTTTGGGCATATTTATCACTAATGAATCCTCCGATAAACGTACCTGTTGCACCACATACGCCAATGGCAAATGCCAGCCACATTCCAATTTCTGCTGTTCCCATTCCATGTACTCTTGCCAGATAAGGAGGCATCCAATTGGAATAAGCAGTTCCTACAAAAGCATGTGCGGCAGCCCCAATCAGCATATACCGCATGGTAGGTTTGGATAAAAGATACTTGAATACTTCCATAAAAGGAGGACGATCTTCAATACTTGTAGACACTTCCATGGCCCCTCTTTCGGGTTCTCTAACCGTTAGAAAAAAAATGATGGCAAATAAAATTCCTGGAATCCCCACTAGGCGAAAGGCTGCCCTCCAACCATAGGCTTCTTCTAAAAATCCGCCAATTAGAAACCCTAGTAAAAATCCAAAATATAAACCCATGCCCCGAATAGCAAAGGCCCTTGCTCGTTCCGATTTTGGAAAATAATCTGCGATCATGGAAAAGGCAGGAGGTGCTGCCCCTGTCTCTCCCAAAGCTATGGAAAACCGAGCAAACAGCAATTGAACAAAAGAACCCGCCATACCAGTTAAAGCAGTAATCCCACTCCAAACGGTCAACGCAATTCCCATGATATTTCGTCGGTTATACCGATCCGCTAAACGTGCTACTGGAATGCCGAATAAGGTATATGGAATAGCAAAACCCAAACCGGTTATCAACCCTAATTGCGTATCCGATAAGCCCAAATCTGCTTTTATGGATTCTTGCAAAATGAGAATCAACTGCTTATCCACCCAAGCAAACGTGCTAAGTATTAGCAGCATGAATAGTACATACCAGCGGTAAGGGCTTAGCGTTTTGGGTTTATCCGTAATGATCTCCGACATACTTATCTCAACATTTGGAACGAAGATAGGGGATGAAACAAAGAATGAAGAATTAAAACACTACTTTTGTTTTCTTTCGAGGGGTCAGGAATCAGGGGTTAGGGATCACTATCATACGCTATTGATACCCCACATCTCCAAATCCCGAAGGGATTCAATATGAATAGCACCGCATGCAATGCGGTAGCGTCATGTTTAGGGTATTTCCCAACTCTGAAAGAGTTGAATATCCAATATTCAACCCATTCTGGGTTGGGAAATATGCCTTATTTCTAATCCCTAGATTGCATCTAGGGCTAATCGTATTGAATCCCTTCGGGATTTTAGAGATCAAAAAGATATGGGGTTTCAATAGCACTATCATACGTCCCTGCCCCCTGACTCCTGATCCCTGACTCCTCTAAGATGATTTGGGATCAATTAGTTAAAATTGCTTTGCTAGGTACCGAACGAAGTACTTTAGACTCAAAGTTGGAGACAGCTTTGCAAGAAGCGGGTATTGATACCCAACAAGAACATACAAAAGTCCTTTTGGAAGCACTTGCCTATTATTCCACCATTGAAAAGGCAGGTTGGCAAGCACCTAAATGGAAAGGAACAGCTTTACCTAAAAGTAAAGAAAAAGAAGAAAAAGCCTGTTCTTTTAAATCTGCTCAACATTTACAAACCCTCTTTAAAAAGTATCCCAAGGTACTTCCTGAATTTGTCTATCATTTAAAAGCCACTCAAAAAAGTCTGCCCCACGAAGCACTTCCCGCTTTATTCAATCGCTGTCTAAAAGAGGAGAATCTGTGGCAACAATTACAATCTGTCATCGGTGACCGAGGGAAATGGCTACTTCCTTTAAATCCCGATTGGACGCCCTTATTTTTAGAGGTGGAAGAATCAAAATGGAAAACGGGGACTAAAGCAGAACGTCTAGTCTTATTAAAACAAACAAGACAACAGGATGCTAAAAAAGGACTAACGTTATTACAATCTACTTGGGAAAAAGATAGCGTTCAAGAAAAAGCACAATTACTAGGGGCATTAAAAATTGGCTTATCGGTATCTGATGAAATGTTTTTGGAACAATGCCTAACCGCCTCTAGAAAAGAAATCCGCCAAACGGCAGCCCAATTACTTTCCCAAATTCCAACCAGTCAATTTTTACAAAGAATACAATCGTATGTAGAAGAACTGATTGCCTTCGATAAAAAGAAAGACACGGTGCTTTTATCGCTGCCCGACTTATCCAATCCTGCTTTGATAAAAGATGGTTTGTCTATTAAAAAGAAAAATGCGACCACTAAGGATAAACTGAAGGTATTGGGCAAAATGCTTCAAGTTACGCCGCCCACTTTTTGGGAAAAGCATTTGTCCGAATCCCCAGCAGCTATTATTAAATTATTCGCACAAAGTGAACCTTCTTTAAATTTGGTCAATGCCTTAGTAGAAGCCACTGCCTTGCACCCTACGCCTGATTGGATAAAAATATGGTTAGAAATTTGGCTAGTCCATTATTTTGAAATTGGTTGGGATCAATTGAACATGCAGCCTTTATTAAAAATACTACCCAATGATTTTTATAATACTTTTTTATTAAAAAAATTAAAAGCAGTCAAATCATTGCCAGCAGAAGATTCACCACTTATCCTATTATTAGCCTTAGAAGGGCAAGTATGGGATGAGCAATTAACCTTTGTCTTCCTAGAACAATTAAGCGAATGGATTCGTCAAAATGCCAGCCTTTCTTGGTTGGGTCAATCTTACAGAAAGCTATTGAAAGAGCGGGCCGCCTATGCAATTAATCCTACCTTGCACCCAAAGATTTCTGCTTTTTGGCGGATCGAACAAAATAATTGGGCAGGTTGGGCATCTGATATTCAACGATTTTTAAATATTTTGAGCTTTCGTCGGGAAATGATTTTGGAAATTAAGTAGGCATTATGGCATTATGGCTTTGTGGCGCTATGGAAAGCAACCACAAAGCCATAATGCCATAATGCCAAAACGCCAATTTAAACATGACTCAAATACTTCGGCCTCATGCAGAGGATCAATATGCAAAAGAATTAAAACAGTTAAAAAAGATAGACGATAAACCCAAGCCTACCAATTGGTTATTGTCGCCTTGGGCAGTGGTCAATTATATTATGGGAGGCGAAGTAGAAGGATTAAAAATAGAACCCAAGTACTATGGCAATCGCCGATTAATAGAAGTAGCCGTCGCTACGTTGGTCACGGATCGCGCTTTATTATTAGTGGGGGTACCAGGTACTGCTAAGACTTGGGTATCTGAGCATTTAGCTGCAGCCGTCTCAGGCGACTCTACTCTATTGGTTCAAGGAACGGCGGGGATGGGAGAAGAAGCGATTCGCTACGGTTGGAATTATGCAAAGTTGATTGCAGATGGTCCTAGTGAAGCGGCTATGGTGCCAAGTCCCATTATGAATGCCATGCAAACAGGCAAAATAGCCAGAGTGGAGGAATTGACTAGAATCCCTTCGGATGTGCAAGATAATTTAATCACTTTGTTATCAGAGAAGCTGCTGCCTGTACCAGAATTGAATAAAGAAATCCAAGCAGTCAGAGGTTTTAATGTTGTTGCAACGGCAAATGACCGCGATAAAGGAGTAAATGATTTATCGAGTGCCTTGCGACGAAGATTTAACACGGTAGTACTCCCCTTACCCAGTGAATTAGAAGAAGAGGTACTCATTGTTAAAAATCGAGTTGCACAATTGGGCAAAGCCCTAGAATTACCTGACGTACCCACCCCGATAGAAGAAATTAAACGATTAGTAACCATTTTTAGGGAGTTACGAAGTGGCAAAACAGAGGATAGCCACACCAAACTGAAGTCTCCTAGCAGTACCCTGAGCACCGCCGAAGCTATTTCGGTTATCAATAGTGGACAAGCCCTAGCTGTTCATTTTGGGGATGGGGAGCTAAAAGCGACCGATTTAGCTGCGGGTATTACCGGGGCAATCGTCAAAGACCCGATCCTAGACAAGCAGATTTGGCAAGAATATCTGGAAACAGTGGTGAAAGAGCGAGAAGATTGGGGGGATTTGTACCGAGCTTGTATGGAAATGTTATAAATGCTAAGCACCAAACCCGCTTGCAGTCGGGCAGGTTCCAAATTCTAGATTTCAAGCGCACACAACAATAGTATGAATTGTTTAGTTTTGGAATTTGGTGCTTGGGAATTGGAATTTCACTCCCAAAGGGCTTAATTTTGCAACGCTTTGAAAAAATGTACTTTTTTTCAAGGTTTTTCTATGAAAAACTAATCTATTCACTTCATTTTCAGTATATCTCTTAGTGGTTTAATGAGGAATGAAGAATTTTGAATTTTGAATGAAATATAATTCAAAATTCAATCATTCAAAATTCATCATTAGAACACATCTATATTTCAAAGAATAACAATACTTATATAAATGGCACTTATAGGCAAGATCAGAAAAAATAGTTGGCTAATGATCATCGTCATTGGATTTGCATTGGCGGCATTCATCATCATGGATATGACTAGTTCCCAGAATCTAGGCGGTGGTGGTGGTCAATTTTCTTTAGGCACTATTAACGGTAAATCTGTTGACTGGAATGAATTCCAAAATGCAGAACAATTGGTGTACGGCAATTCTCAAGATGTCTTTGGTCGAAGAAGTGCATTGTGGAATTACTTTGTGGAAGAAGCAATCGTCTCTGACCAATCGGATGCACTAGGCTTAAATGTGGGTAAAGATGAGTTAATGGATTTACAATTTGGTAATAACCCAAGTCCAGTAATTGCTGCCCGATTTAGAAATCCACAAACGGGTCAAATGGATATGACTCAGTTAAATCAAATCAAGCAGCAAATCGAAAGTGGCAGTATGGCACCTGAGTTGCGAAGATATTGGGCGCACCAAGAGAAAGAAATCGTTAAGACTCGTTTGCAAGGCAAGTTAAACTCCATGGTTTCTAAGGCATTATATACGCCGACTTGGATGGTAGAGCAAACCTATGGAGCGCAGAATCAAAAAATTAAAATGGATTATGTAAAAATTCCATTTGCAGATATTGATGATAGCGAAGTGTCTTTAACAGATAGCGATTACCAATCTTATCTAACGAACAATAGAGGAAAATTCTACCAAGACGAAGAAACTAGAAGGGTAGAATATGTGGTATTCAATGTATTACCTTCTAGCACGGATTCTGCCGATTTGCGACAGTCCCTAGCAGAATTAACAGAAAGTTTTAAAACGGCAGCCAATGACACCCTTTTTGTAGAAGCTAATTATGGTACGATCAGCAGCCAATGGTTAGATGCCAATGCGGTTTCTGAAACGGTCAGAGATAGGGTCATGAGCATTCCTGTCGGAAATGTATATGGACCATACTTAGAGGGCAATTTCTATAAGTCTGTAAAAGTGTTGGACAGAAAAGTAGTACCTGATTCTGCTACCACTAGACATATCTTAATCAATGCAGCAGATGCCGCTAGTTTTGCTACGGCTTATGAAAAAATTGATAGCATCAAAGGCGCTATTCAAGGTGGGGCTAGTTTTGCCGATATGGCTGAAAAATTCAGTCAAGATCCTGGAAGTGCAGCTAATGGTGGTAAATACGAAAATATTCCGCCTAACCAATTTGTCCCTGAATATGGAGATGTAGCTTCTTTTGGAAATATTGGACAATTATATAGTGTTCGAACCCAATACGGTGTCCACTTAATTGAGCCTCTCTCCAGAACAAGAGAATCTACAGAAAGAGTACGGTTAGCTTATTTAAGTCAAGCGATCGAGCCAAGCGAAGACACGCAAAGTGCGATATTCGACCAAGCGAATGAATTTTTATCTAGCAATCGGACAGTAGCCGATTTGAATACCGCAGTTGCGAATAGCAGCAACTTATCAACCGAATCCTCTCCTAGTGTTAAGTCCAACGATTATATCTTGGGCAATCTTGGAAGTGGAGCAAATGCTAGAGAGATCATCCGCTGGGCTTTTGATCCTAATACGGATTTAAACCAAGTGTCTCCTACGGTGTATGATTTCCAACCACCAGGTGCCTACTACACGGATAAATATGTTATAGTAGGCTTGAAATCTATTCAAGATGCAGGCATGCCTAGCTTAGCAAATATTAAGGATGAGATTGAGATGCAAGTAAGAAATCAGAAGAAAGGAGAGTCCATAAAAAGTAAGATTAGTGGCGCTGACTTAAATGCTATCGCTTCTCAATTTGATGTAACGGTTGACGAAGCTGCTGATGTAACTTTTGATTCTCGATTTACGCAAGGATTAGGAGATGAACCAAAAGTAATTGCTGCTGCTTTTAATATGGGAGTTAATAGTGTCTCTCAACCAATTATCGGAAATAGTGGCGTGTATGTGGTAAAAGTGAAAGATAAACCTGCCGCAGGCGCACCCACTAATATCCCTCAATTGAGAAGAGATGCTTCTGCTACGGTACAAACGCAGGTTAGTAGCATGTTAATGCAAGCGATGCGAAAAGAAGCAGATATTAGTGATAATCGATCTCAGTTTTATTAATAGATCGTTGAGTCGACATAAAAAAAGGGCTGTTAGGAATTCTTCCTAACAGCCCTTTTTTTATGTAGGCAGTTATTACTTCGTGATATTGATACGCTGAACGGCGTACAATTGTTGAGTTTACTCTAAAAACACAATTTGATAACCCTCAATAAAGGGCAAAAAAAAACCATTCCAATAAATTGGAATGGTCGGATTCACCCATTACAGGCGTTTTAAATACATTTCATCTTTTGCGATGATTAATTGGGTTATTATATTTTTATCGGTTTTGGACGATGCTGAAACGCATCTTTGTATAAGTAGGATAAATGGGAAGTAGTAGTCTTAAATAACTGGTTCAAATATCGCTACTGTTTTGAGATAAAACAAATAAATAAGCAACTTTTTTTGAAGAAATCAAAAAAAAGTGAAAAATCAATGATTTTTGCTTATTTGTTGGATTATCAACTAGTATTTTTAGTTGTAAGTTTTGCTATAATTATTGAAAAAACCGTGCCTAAAATACCAGATTTAGGATATTTATTAAGAAAAAAGTATATCTAGAATTAATCTTCGAGTCTATCTACCATAAAACTGGTAGTAATCAAATCTTGCCAACCAAAGTATTGATCTATGCTTCCCCAAAACCGCATAACAGGAGCAGCCGTTACCTTTAAGGATAGATAAGTTTTTACCTTATCCTTTCTTAAATGAATAGTAGCAATATCATCTGCTAGAATAGGAATGATATAGCTATTGGTTCGTTCAGCGATTCTCATCAATAGTCCCGCTTTCAATAATTCGATATTAATTCTTATTTCATCGGTCGCTTTATTCTGCAATTGATCTAATTGGCCACTACCTTCTTGATAGAACATCATTGGAGAGCCCACTCGCTTCTTTCGTAGCCGTTCCCAAAATGAATAGCGACCTCCCAATTCCGAATAAATTTTTTCCAATTGACTAGGTCTTAATTCCTCTATTTTATATATGCGCATAAAAATAGAACAGTCCCTAAAAATTTCAGTTTATCGAAAAGCAACTATTTTTGTTTTGAACCGAATTTGTTGAGCTTGCAAGGCAAAGTAATCAGGCGTCTTAAAACATAACAAACGACACCGTTTATTTCACCACATAGGTACAATAGTCCACATAGTATTATGACTATGTGGTGAAATAATATTTTGTACTTTTTTGTGTTTTGAGTTTTAAGACAGCCTCATTAGTCTCTTCACGAGGACTTGTCAAGGAGTCAATAAAAATAAGTAACGTTTAAAATATGGAATCATTTAGTACCGTTCCTCCCACACGTAACTGGTGGAAAAATCTACTTATTGTTCTACTCAAGACGATTACTTATTTAGTAGTTGTTGCACTAGGAATGATAGCGGGGATGGGGCTAGTAACTACCCTCTTTGCTAATTCCGAATATGCTACAATGGCACAAACTGACTTTTATAATTGGAAGGCACTGAATGTACAATATTTAGGCCTCTCGATTGGGGTAGTTATTTCCACTTTATTATACCGATATTTTGTAGATGATAAAAGATATGATACGCTTGGATTAGGAGTGAATAAACTAGGAAAAGAAATGGGGGTGGGTATCGTTTGGGCAATCGGGATCTTAGCAGTATCCTTTATCATTATATGGGGATTAAAAGGAGTAGAAGTTTTACAACTAGGGCAAATGGGCGTTGGTCTATTAGGCTATTTAAGTTTTTTCTTTTTAGTTGCCATTGTAGAAGAGTTTGTATTTAGAGGGTATCTTTTACAAATGCTAACCGAGCACTTAAACTATACCATTGCCATCCTCCTCACCTCTTTGGGGTTTGCCGTTATTCATCTCACCAATGACCATTTCACTTGGCTATCTTTTTGTAACTTAACCTTAGGAGGAGTCTTAATGGCACTACTCTATTTAAAATATAAAAGCCTTTATGCACCTATCGGCTTTCATTGGTTATGGAATTATTTCCAAGGAAATATATTAGGATTTGGCGTAAGTGGAAATGATGTACTAGGCGTTTTACAAATTTCGGTCAACGAACCTCATTGGTTATCAGGAGGCAAATTTGGTTTGGAGGGTTCTATCTTTACTTGTATCTTGTTGGCAGTGGTCATCATATATCTATGGTATTCTTCTCGTCAAGACTTAGAAGCAATTGCTTGGAAAAAAGAATTAGACCCCGCTATTGCTTGAAATAAAAAGACAGCAAGGTATGAATCAACAATACGATCTAATAGACAAAGCCTTAGCATGGAGCGTTCATTTATTTACTGCCTCTGGTTTATTAGCTGGATTTATGTCAATCTTGGCCATCAATGCCAATGACTGGAGAGGGGCTATGTTTTGGCTATTAGTAGCATTAGTTATAGATGGAATAGATGGCACGTTTGCTAGAAAATTTAAAGTAACCGAGGTCTTACCCAATATGAGTGGAAAGACCATTGACTATGTAATTGATTTTGCCACCTATGCCATCATACCCGCTTATTTCTTCTACATGGCAGAATTAGTCATGCCTGGTTGGAACCTACCTTTAACTTTCCTGATCCTTTTAGTCTCTGCCATTTACTATGGAAAAGAAGGAATGGTGTCTGATGATTACTACTTCATCGGTTTTCCTGTTCTTTGGAATATGGTCGTCTTTTATTTGATTTTTGTACTGAGCATGCCGCTATGGGCAAATGCCGCTATTATTATCATCTTCGCTATTCTTCATTTTCTACCAATCAAATTTGCTTATCCTAGCCAAGCGAGTCGTTTTAAAATACTTACTATTATTATTTCTTCAATTATTTTAATTGCTATGCCGATGATCGTCTGGTACTACCCCAATGTGCCCGATTGGTTAAAATGGATTGCTATTGGGAATCTAGTCTATTTTGGTGGCTTAGCTACTTTTGATACTTTTTTTAAAAAGTAAATGTATCGGTTGATGCGCTTATTTGATGGTAGTCAAGTGAGTTGAGAAGGACTGATAGAGATAAGAAAAGAAGAAAAGTTTCTTCAACCTGTACCAAATGAAAGAGGCGCAGCGAGACTGCACCTCTATAACCCCAAAAAACCAAATGAAAACAATATCTTGAAGGATTTAAATATCCTATATTTTTGAATGATAGATGCAAATAAAAGCGAAAATTCGCTTAAAAACAAATTTTAGCTTTAAAAAAACTTACAGGATAAACAACAATTCTAAGACTGTCACATTTGAGACGGTTATCACCCAGAAAAGATACCCAAATCATGATAAAAATGTTCATCCGTCACCTTACTGTTAAAAAAAGCAGGCTTTGTTTGTCGAGCCTTTAGTCATCCCAATAAATTGTGGGACCCTTAGTAAAGACATCTTATCAAACCACGACTTTGCTTTTACTTCGCAAACTATTGATGAATGGACAACTTTTGAAATTGAGAGGTAGAATACTTTGTTTATCGTCTAAATTTAAAATAACTTTACCCACCTGACAGCGAGAAAAATCACGTTGTTGGGTTTTTTATTTTATATATGTGAGAAGTCAGACCGCTTTGCTGTCAGAAGTCAGACCACTATGTTGTCAGATACCTATACCAGACGCTAGTATTGTCAACATCATAAGCCTGACCTCTAACAATGAAAGGGTCTGACCTCTGACTTCTCAACTAACGCTCAATGGCAGTAGATGTAATATTAGGACTACAATGGGGAGATGAAGGCAAAGGAAAAATCGTAGATGTATTGGCTCCCAATTATGATATAGTTGCTCGTTTTCAAGGGGGCCCCAATGCAGGACACACGCTAAAATTTGATGGCAATAAATTTGTACTGCATACCATTCCTTCAGGCGTATTTAGAGCGGATTTAATTAATCTAATTGGAAATGGTGTAGTGATTGATCCCATCACTTTAGAAAAGGAAATGCAAAATTTGGATAAGGTAGGCGTTGATTATAAAAATCGCTTATTGGTCTCCAAGAAGGCACACCTTATCATGCCGACCCACCGCTATTTAGATGCCGCAAAAGAAGCCGCAAAAGGCAAAGAAAAAATCGGGTCCACCCTAAGAGGAATTGGTCCTACCTATATGGATAAAACGGGAAGAAATGGATTGCGCATAGGAGATATTACAACGCCTCATTTTAAACAAAAATACCAGTCCTTAAAAGACAAGCATCTAGGTTTAATGAAATTGTATCCAGCGATTGATTTTGATCTAGAAGCGGAAGAAGCCAAATGGTTAGAGAGTTTAAAGAACCTAACCTCCCTTCCCTTTGTAGATGGTGAATACTTTTTAAATGATGCCATCAAATCTGGAAAAAAAGTGTTAGCAGAAGGAGCGCAAGGATCTATGCTTGATATTGACTTTGGTACTTATCCTTTTGTGACTTCTTCCAATACGATTACCGCAGGGGTGTGTACAGGATTGGGCATTGCGCCTAGTCAAATCGGTGAAGTAATTGGTATTTCAAAGGCGTATTGTACTAGAGTAGGTGCAGGACCTTTCCCAACGGAATTAAATGATGAAGTAGGAGAATTTTTAAGAAAGGAAGGTGCTGAATTTGGAGCTACCACAGGTCGTCCTAGACGCTGTGGTTGGATAGATATTCCACAGTTAAAATACACCATCATGCTAAATGGGGTGACGCAAATTGTCATCACCAAAATAGATGTCTTAGATAAATTTGACACCCTTCAAGTGGGTACTGCTTATGAAGTGAATGGAGAGAAAACCTCTGCCCTACCGTATGATCTTTGTGGGTATGAAGTGAAGGCTGTTTATGAAGCACAAGCAGGTTGGAAAACGGACCTTACCCAAGTACAATCTTATGAAGACTTGCCTGATAATGCTAAAAGTTATATTCAGCATTTAGAACAATTATTGGAAGTGCCTATTTCTATTGTTTCCGTTGGACCTAACCGAAAACAATTGGTGTATAAAGAAAATACGGTAGCTGTATAAAATTCCAAGCACCAAATTCCAAATTCCAAAATGAGCATCTGAAGTTCTTCGATTTGGAATTTGGAATTTTTTATTTTCGAGCCGCCAACTTCGCCCGAACCTCATTCGCCCGTTCTTCTGTCAAATCATAATCTCGCATTACCCAAATAGCTAATAAGGTGCCTGCCATGGGGAAGAAACAAAAGAAGGCATGCAACCCATCTACCGCTGACTGCTGATCGGTAGTAGCAAGGTCTGGATTAAAACCTACAAAGGCAATAATTACTCCACTGAGTGCACCTGCTATAGCAAAGCCCACTTTTACCATCCACCAATAAATAGCCCCAAAAATTCCTTCTCTACGTAAGCCTGAATTTAATTCGTCAATATCAATTACATCCGCCGTCATAGACATCATGATGGTAAATAAACTGCCAATTCCGAAAGAGAAAAATGGAAGGGCTATGATGTACATCCAAGGTTTACCCGGTACAAATAAAAACCACAGCAAAATATATCCAATAACCGATATGCCTTGAGACAACATAAAGGCTTTTTTCTTACCCATTTTTTTAGACATCCAAGTAACGGTAGGTATCACAATAAAGGTAGTACCTAAAGCCCCTAAACACCCGAACAAGGATACCCAAACGCCACTAGCCCCCGCATCTCCATTAAACAACTTATATACAATTACAAAAAAAGTAAGTGCCGCTACCGTATTAAAAGCATTAAAAATTAAAAAAGTAGAGATACACAATTTCCTAAACTGCTTAATTTTAAAAGCTTCCAAGAAACTAGTAAAAATCTTTTTAAGACTATTGCCAATGCTGGCTAAGTCTAGCGGTTCATAATCTCTATCAAGGGTCGATTCACTTTTAATAAATAAAGCAGGTACCATCGCACAAATGGCACAAGGGATAGCCACCCAAATAGCTAATTCTCTTGCCGCCACATCGGCAGAAGGAAACCATTCTGGGTCGTACATAATTACCCAAAACCAAGGGGCGATCACCCAAGCCCACTGCCCAATCCATTGCGCTACCGCCATAATATTCGTGCGCTCATGAAAGTCATCACTCATCTCATATCCCATCGCTACATAAGGCACACTAAAAAGGGTGAGCCCCAAATAAAAGATAATGGACCATAAGAAGAAATACCAGAAATTATATTCTAGCGTATTTTCCTTAAATAACTGCCACATAAAAACATAGGAAATGCCCATCACAATCGCCCCCAAGAAAACATATTGTCGGCGACGTCCCCATTTTGATTTAGTATTATCCGAAACATAGCCCATAATGGGATCTGTAATCGCATCAAAAATTCTAGGGAAAAAATAAATAAGCGACCACATCCAACCAGGGAAACCGAGGTCCTGTACCAAAACAACCATAAATATTCCTAGTATGGCGGGGAACATTTGGTTAGCGAACATTCCTATACCGAAGGCTATTTTTTGCGCCATAGGTACTTTTCCTACTACCGTCTTTGACATGATTTTTCGTTGTTGTTTACCACAATAGGGTATATTAATTTTACCACATTAGGGCACATTAGTACCAATCAATGATGTGTATACTATGCTATAATCTTGCAATGTGAATCGCCAGTTAAAATAACGAATTAGATTTGATTTGCTCGGCGGCTCATCCCGTCCGTTTCACGGTTCACTCACTTGAAGATTCCCCGAATCTTCACCCTTCGGGATCATTCGCTCAAGCCTCGCAATAGGTTTTTTGGAGACAGCGATCTAAAAAAATGGTTTTAAAAAACCATTTTTTTAAATCGCTGTCTCCAAAGAACCAATTTGCCGAGCTTGCGAAGCAAGCGAGGCAGTAGAATAAAGTTTAACTGGCGATAAAAGATAGAGGTAAGATTGAACCATTCCCTAATTTTTGATGTATCTATGAAAGTTATTTTAAAAAAAAATTATTTGTATATATTTTT
>CALJIQ010000381.1 GCA_937973995.1 uncultured Saprospiraceae bacterium | reverse complement strand
TCCCATGGGATGAATGTGATTTCTTAGTGAGTTTTCTAATATTTCTTGATTTTTGGATACCAATACCATCATCTTCAATATTAATTTCAATCCCTTCTTCCGCTAGTTGTTTAAAAATTATTCTTAATTTACCAGGGGTGTTTTTTGGTAATAATCCGTGTTTGATAGCATTCTCAACAAAAGGTTGAAGCAGCATAGGAGGAAGAGTATAATTAGTAGGTATTAAGTCTTTTTCTATTTTTAGCTCATATTGAAATTGTCCATTATGCTGATCTTGCTCAAACTGGATATACATGTCCAGCAGTTCTATTTCTCTTGCTAGTGATATTTCACCTTCAGTTGTTTGTCCATTTGTAGGCATTTTCAAACTAACTGTTGAGTCTAAAAAACTCCTAATTAACTTAGACAGCTTTACGATGCTATTATTAGCCTTTTCCTTTTCATCTATTAATATCTGATTTTGAATACTGGCTAGTACATTAAAAATAAAGTGGGGATTCATTTGCACCAAAAGCGATTTTATCCGCAAGAATTGTAATTGTAAATCTTTTTCTTTTCTAATTATAATAAGCTTCTGTTGCTTATTTATCAGGAAAAAGGTTAATAGACCAAAGGGAATAAAAGTACAAGCAAAAAACCACCCAGTATTCCAGAATGGTTTAGCAATATTGATGAATATTTTTTGTGAGGTATCCATCCAACCCTCATAAATATTACCCGCATTTACTTGTAGAATATAATCTCCTGGCGGAAGGTTTTCAAATTGAATAGCATCTTCTACTGAAGAACTTGTTATCCATTCCTTTTTATAATTGGAAAGTTTATAGCGATAACTATTTCCTTCTTCGTAGCTTCCTAAGGAAACGGAAACGCGAATTGTGTTCTGATCGTGAGCTAATTCAATGGTTTCGTCTTTTTGTAAATTAGCTATATGAAATTCATTGGAGGCATTGAAGTTGTATAGTTGTATATTTGGTTGTAATCGTTCAACAGAACGTCCAGTAGGTTCTATAATATTAAATCCATTATTGCCCCCTAAAATCAAACGCCCATCTGTTAATGTACAACTCGCAGTACTATAATCTAACCCTTGCACATTATCTTTCTGACCATAATGTTGGAATCGCTCTGTAATAGGATCAAAAGAGTAAAGACCTCTATTGGTGCCAATCCATAAATTACCCCATTGGTCTTCTAGGATACTTTTAACGCTATTAAAGGGGTTGTCAGATTGGTCATTGTAATGCGTAAAATTTTGTAAATCTTCATGAAACAAACTTAGGCTACCTCCACCTATCCAAATTCGCCCCTTAGTATCTTCATAGACACAGTGGATCATTTGTTTAAAATCTGGCTTTAGGGAAGTTGTATTCCAAGGCTCTTCGTAAAAATGGGTAAAAGTAGTGTCTGAAAGGTTCACTCTATCTAGTTTACCATTGGTACTACCTACCCATATTCTACCATTACTATCTTCATTCATGCAAGAAGTAAGATGGGATGAAAGTCCATCTGGTGAATTTTGATTATGTCTAATGAATTGTTGAGTGTCTTTATCAAATTTTGCTATGCCTGTTGCTGTACCTACCCAAATTTCATTTTGGGTATCTTTATACAAATGGTAAATCTTATCAGCAGGTAAGGAAAAGGTATCTGTAGGTGTATTAAAATAAGGTGTTATAGCATTCTCTCTAGCATCAATATACTTAAGACCAGTATCCGTCCCTAACCAGAACGTTTGCTCATCTTCCATTACAGCACAATTGATATTGCTTATGTGTAAATCGTTGGCTGCTAATAGTGGATTTTTTAGATGAAATTCCTCTAAAGAAACGTAAGCGTTCAGTAAAGTACATGCTCTCGGGAAATTTTTACCTTCTAAATTTTGCTAAATCAAAATAGGATATTACCTTTAGGCGATAGCTTCAATAAGTTCTCATCAAATCTATCATTCCTTCCAACCCATTTAGGTATAATAATATCCCACTATTATGATGCAAGTAGTAGTGGCTTCGATCCCCTTATGGAAAATTTAAAATAGTCACGCTAGAGTGTACCGACCAAATGAGGAGGAAGATCAAGTAACTACCTTTTAAATGCCTAGACACGCGGGGGAGACCGCATCTATTATAGATGCGGTTTTTTTTATGCAGTACTAATTATCTAGGGTGTATGTATATTAAATCTAAGTGGGTATAGGTGAAGCCTAGCTAGATGTTAGGTACGCTACTGTGAGTTGTATTCCGTTTACTGGATGTGACTATCTGTTTTTGTAGAAGTTTTTTTCTTTGCCTGATTTTTTTTCCAAAGATGTGGTAAGAGTTGTTCGATTTGATTGACGGGATGTTCTGGTAGTCGGCGCATAATATCTTCTAGCCATTGGCTAGGGTCAACCTCATGTAAGCGACAACAAGCAAAAAAGGAGTAAAACATGGCTGCCCATTGTGCGCCATCGTGAGAACCAGCAAACAAATAATTCCTTCTACCCACTGCAATGGGACGGATAGCATTTTCTATAGGGTTCGTGTCAATATGCAAACTACCATCTGACAGATAATACATCATTCGTTCTTTGCGATGTAGCATATAAGCAATTGCTTTTGCAATGACACTAGCAGGAAGTACCTTTTGATATTCCTCTTCCATCCAATCGAATAGGGCTTCTAAGATAGGTTGTGCTTGCTCTTGTCGAACTTCATAGATTTTTTCTGAAGACCAATTTTGATTCCTGGCAACTTCTTCTATGGCATAGAGGCGTTGGAACTCCCCCAATACATGATCGGCTCTTTGTTGGTCATTGTTTAAAGCCTTTTCAAAATTGCGTCTGGCATGGTTCAAACAATGATAGTGAGTTAGTTCATAGGCTTCACGTATCTCATCATATACATCATAACAATCCGTTTGGATAGTTCCTGTATATCCTTTAAGATGCTGCATAGGATTATCTGCCTTACGAGTGGGGGAATACTCGAAGAATAGTAATTGTTCTGCCATTGCCAGATAACCAAATAGAAAGCCTCGATGGGTTTTACGTTTTTTATTCTTTTTGACTTTTCTTCCTCTGCTGTTCTTTGTTTTATTGGGAGGGGCTTTGGATTTTTCTTCCCCCAGTCCCTCTGTCTTTTGAGGCAGTACTTCCATCCTCGTCTCATCTATCTGCATATATGTACTGGCTAGTACCAGCCATTGTAATTTCTCATAAAGTACCTGCAACTTAGTAGCGCTTTGTCCGATCCAACCACTCATAGTAGAACGAGGAATCTCCATACCCGATAGGCGTTTTAGTCGCCTTTGGGTTCTAAATAAGGGTAGGTGATCTACATATTTATCTACGATAATGGAAACTAGCAAAGACACATCTGCTATGCACTTGTCTATGAAACGACTTGGCATAGGGGCTATATGGATAGGACCTTTAGGGATAGCTTGTTCTTCGGCTACTACTTGCTCGGTCTGCTCTGACATCTCTTGTTGTCCACTCGATGTTGCTTCATCACTAAAGGGGACTTCCGCATATTTACGACGGGTGAGTCGTTTGATATATAAGTCCGCAGGGGTATAAGCTAAGGTGTCGGTATATTTATTTCCTATGAAAACCATCTTACTGGTATCTACAGGTGGTTCTAATACTTCTTCTTCTATGTGTAAATGGGTAGGTAATTTTAACCGAGCTGGCTTTTTCTTAACTACTTTCTTACGCTCGTGCGCAGCTACTAATTCGGTATGTTGTTCTAGTAATTTTTGATATTCTTGCTCAAATAAGGAAAGTTGCTCAGGAGGTAAATCAGGTACATAGCGTTCACTTTTTGCGCCGTGTATTAGTCTTTGTAACTCTGCTAATTGAAACTTCAACTCAGCGATTGTTTGAGTCGCTTCTGATTTGAAAGCCTCAAATTCTGTTACAATTTCATTATGTTTTTCTATTTCTATGTACCCTTCCATCTGTAGTAAAGATACAAAAAAACAAGCAGTTTTACCCTATCTTTAACTCGCTTTTTTTTGTTCTTCACTAAGTATTTTGGGTAAGGAAAAACGCTTTCGTTTCTTCACAGCATTCCGATCAATCCCTCCGACTAATAGCATTAAATCCTGCCAGGTATATTCTATACTTTGAGCATCCTGTTCAACTTTGCCCCTAGCAAATCTTCCTTGTTCTAAGCGTTTATAGTACAACACAAAACCACCGTGCTCCCATACTAACATCTTCAGTCTATTTCGACTCCGATTGATAAATATATATACATCGCCCGTCAACGGATTCATCCCTAATTCATTACGAACTAAACCACTCAATCCATCAAATCCCTTACGCATATCTGCCGATCCGTTATATAAATAATATCTATGGCGTTCGCTTAAACTAAACATAGTTTCATCTTTTTGGTAGATTGATTTGCAATAACTGCTTCAGTAAAGTAATGGGCGTATCTACTGATAATCGTACCTGATTCCCATTCGGATAATATAGCTCTATAGGCGCTACATCTTTCAACTCCTTTATTTGTATAGGTAAAAATTTGGGCTGACCCCCTTTAGCTCTTTTCAACTTCTTTCGGTAATAATCAAATACGTGGGGCTTGATCTTGTGCTGTTCACAATAGGATTTCTTGCTACCTTCATAGCTAGAAAATCTTCGCACAATCATTTCCATCTTTTTGTCCTTTTTTCGATTCATCTTCTTAGTTTTGAATCGCAAAGTTAGGTCGTAAGGTG
>CALJIQ010000380.1 GCA_937973995.1 uncultured Saprospiraceae bacterium | reverse complement strand
TACACCATCAGGATTGTATTATCAATTGATAGAGGAAGGGACAGGAAACTTGGCAAAATGGGGCGACTGGGTAACCGTCAATTACAAAGGCTATACGCTAGATGGACAGGTATTCGACTCTTCTTATAAAAAAGGGAAGCCTTTAGAATTCTATATCGGTAATATGATCGCTGGTTGGAATGAGGGATTGGAATTAATGCGACCAGGTGGAAAAGCCTTATTTATCATTCCTTCTGCATTAGCGTATGGAGAGAAAGGGTTTGGGAAGGTGATTCCTCCCCATACGGTGTTGGCTTTTGAATTGGAGTTGTTGGAGGTTACGCAGAAGTGAATCAGAATCGCAGATTCCGCGGATTACTAATTGATTTCGCAGATTAGATGGTCATGATTAGATTGATTTTTTCAGATCTAACTTGTTTGATATTTTGTGATTTTCAATTTGTGAGTTTTCGGAAAGATCTGCCATAATCATTTACATCAAAAAATCTCATCTGCGAAATCCATTCAACATCTGCGAAATCTGCGATTCAGTATTCAAATATTAACAATTCCTAACAGTTTCTCTTCCATATATTTAAATCAAGGTTAAAGCCCTGCCAATACTTTCGTTTCCACATATAAATAAGTATCATTATAAGTAACTAGTTTCAACGCATCAAAGCCATTCTGTTTATGTATTTCTACGTTTGTAGAAATCTTATTGGAGCATATTTGGATAAACAAATAAACATCTTAAACAGATAAACAATTGATTCTGAACTAGTACCTTCATCCATATTTTCCAACTAAAAGCCAATATCATGAAAAGATCCATCATTCTTTTATTTTTGGTACCCATCCTACTGGTTATTTCTTGTGTCTCTGCTGAAAAAGCATTAGAGAAAGGAAAGTATAAAGACGCTGTATGGAAAGCACTTGGTAAACTTGAAAAAAAGCCGAAAGATAGTAACGCTAAAAAGACACTAAAATTAGCCTATCCTTTATTTGTCAACAAATACGAAGAAGATATTGAAGAGATCGCGAGGAAAAGAGATCAATTGAAATGGGAGAAAGTACTAGGCAAGTACGAGGAGATGGAAGAAGTGTATCAAAAAATAAGAGATATACCAACAGCTAGAAGAGCAGTGGAGGCGGTTTCTTTTTCAAGAGAAATTTATGATACCAAAGAAAAAGTATTAGAAGCTAGATACGAACTAGGGGAAGAATTATTGGCAACAGGAGATCGAGATGATGCTCGCAAAGCATATGATCATTTTGAGTATATTTTGAAACAACAAGACGTTTATAAAGACGCTTATGAAAAATTAGAGGAGGCTAGGGAAGCAGCAACTTTATTTGTGGCAATAGCACCTATCCGAACGCCAAGTTTTCGGTTAGAGTCTAGTATTGTAGCATTTGAAAATGAATTAGTAGAGCAATTAAGAGATAAAAACAGAGATGATTTTATTCGCTTCGTGGACCCCGGTAATAGATATGGTGTTCCGGTAGAGGAAATAGATCATGTGGTAGAATTGCGCTTTTATGATTTTCTAATGGGCAATACCCAGGACAGGGAACAGACTTTTACTAGGACAAGAGATGATGTTGCTACCACAGAAGTGCAAATTGGAGATAGTACCGTAGTGACGCCCATTATTGTGGAAGCAGAAGTGCATTGCTACACTAGAGAGATTCGATCTTCAGGAAGATTAGAATTAGAAATTATTGAAAATAGAAATGGTCGAAGGGAGGAAAGGGAACGGTTTGATGCTACGCATACTTATAACGATACCTGGGGGTATTTTGATGGAGATAGCCGAGCCTTAAATCCAGAAGATAGAGGATGTTTGGAACGTAGAAATCCACCCCCATTACCGAGGGAAGAAGAATTATTTACAGAAGTTAGTATTCCCTTATTCGATCAAACAGTTGATTTTTTAGAGCGATACTACAGAAAATACTAAGTCTAAAATTTACCATAAATTAACATAGTTAACATTTTTAACCAAAAAGCCTGCAAACTTAAATGTTTGTAGGCTTTTTTATTTATTATTCAGAATTATATTTGGAATGTAGAAGTTTTTATTATTATAATTACCATTAATTCTGTTTTATCTTTTAGTTTATCCTCTTTTACGAATGTTAAGAGAAATAAAACAACCAAATTGCTCTTTTTGGCATTTTTGGTTTTGTCCCATTTTTACCATTTTGAGACTTGTTTTGACCTATAACCAAGTATAGCAACTCAGCATCTTTGCAGCGTCAAATAACTAAAATTGTGAAGATGATGCTAATAATAGAACAAGGTAAAGCAAAGTATTTGGTAAAGCATTTATTGGTAGGTTTATTAAGTTTTATAATGATAGGAGAGAACGCTGCTGCTACTCCTAGCTTGTTTGATAAATTGAACTATCAAGAAGTAGTAGAGGTAACCATGGAAGGAGACTTCAATGCTTTAAAGAATAATAGGAGAAGTGGGGAGGCGAAAGTGGTATCTTTTACTTTTGAAGATGCTATCGGTCAGTTGCAAACTTGGAATGCGAAGGTGACTTTGAGAGGACATTTCAGAAGAATGCGCTGTACTGCTATGCCACCATTAAAATTAAACTTTAAGAAAAAAGATTTAAAAGAAGCAGGCTTGGCTAAGTTTGATGATATGAAGCTAGTTACTCAATGTATGGAAGAAGGGGGTAGTAAGGAATTGGTACTGAAAGAATATCTAGCCTACAAAATATATAATGAAATATCGGAAGAGAGTTTTAGAGTGCAGCTATTAAAAATCACTTATAAAGATACGACAACGAATAGTTCCATCAATCAATGGGGCTTTTTAATTGAAGATACAGCTGAATTACGATCTCGGATTGGGGCCACCAAAAGCAAAATTGATAGAGGGATTCCAATAGATAGTCTTCATCAAACTTCCTTTCACAAGATGGCGGTTTTTCAATATATGATTGGAAACAGTGATTGGGAATTGTCTTCAGGTAGGAATGTGAAGGTAGTCGAAAAAGGAGGCAAGTACTTAACCATTCCTTACGATTTTGATTTTTCTGGAATGGTAAATGCCACTTATGCTATTCCTAATCCTAACTATGGATTAGCTTCTACCAAAGAACGGACCTATTTAGGGTTTGAAGAGGATTTGGCAAATTTGGATCATACACTTGCTTACTTTGAATCAAAACAAGCTGCCATCAAGGAGACTATAAAAAAATTCAAACTGTTGAAAGGGAAGTATCGGCAACAGACTACTTCCTATCTGAAAACCTTTTTTGAAAATATAGAGGATATTCAATATCGGTCTAAAAAGATATTTACAGCTGCTAAAGTAGCTGCTCAAATAGATTAAATTTAGTTAGTGAGTTTTTTTTGTGAAAAGTGGCTTTTGTTTTATGCGGAAGCCGCTTTTTTAGTTTTTAACCAACTGGCTTCGCCAGCTTTTGTGTTCTTATGTGAATCAACTAATATGCACTAATGTGGGTAAAAACTTTTTTATTCTAAAACTCCACATGATCCCCTATCCGAATATTAAAGGCATCACAAAATCCGGCTTGTACTTGTAAAACATACTGGACTTCCCCTCCCGAAGGAATAGAAGCAGGAGATTGAGGAGGAGCGTCTTTACTAATTCTAATAATTTCTTGTTGGGAATTGATAAATATAATATCCAAAGTTAGATAAATGCTTTCCATGGTGAACGTACGTAAACTAGGTTCCTTATAGACGTATAGAAATCCACCATTAGCTGGAAGAAATTTTCGATTCTTTAGCCCTCTATTTTGCTCACTGACGGTGTTCGCAATTTCAATATCTATATCAATAATATTTTTTCCTTCTTGCGCATCTAGAAAGCTCAATTTCCCTTCTTTCCTAAAAGGCGGACTTTTGTAATTAGAATTATAAATACCAGGTCGCTTAGGTCCTAGATAATATTTGTTAAATAAAAAACCTCCAGTTATTAAACTGACGACTAAAAAAAACCACAATAAGTCATTGGTAGAACTGTTGGCTGGTGCGGCTTTTGTCTGGGTTGCTTGCTGCTCGGATGATTGACCCTGTTCTGGATTATCTCTAGGAGGGCGATTTTGATTATAAGGTGGTTTATTATTAGAGGGTCGATTGTTGGAGGATCTATTATTATTATTGTTCTTTTTGTTGTAATTGCCACCGCCACTTTTTCCTTTGTAGTTTTTACTTTTTCCTTTGTAGTTTCGGTTTTGCGCCATAGTTTCTTTTGTTAAATTCCAAGCATCAAATTCCAAATTTCAATTAGCCACTCACTGGAATTTAGGATTTAAAGTATCCATTCTTCCTTTAGTAAACCAAATATTTCTACATCTTCAAATTTACCACTCTTTGCATTTTTTTGATAGTCGCGTAATTGTCCTTCAAACGTAAAATTAAGCCGCTGCGGTATTTTTTTACTTTTAGGATTATTCGCAGTAATACGCATCTCCACTCTATTTAAATGCAAACCTTTAAAAGCATATTGAATTAATCGTTGACAACTTTTGGTCATGATGCCCTTACCTTGTACATCTTGTTTTAGCCAATATCCCATTTCTGCTCTTTGATCCTTTAGATCTATTTTTAAAAGAGACACCGTTCCTACTAATTGTTCTTGATAAATAATTAAGGTGGTTAGGCGCTGTTTTCCTTTATTGAGTAGTATGGCCTCTTTTAAAAAGCCATTGGCATGCCAAGCCTTTTTAATATTTTTTACCCAAGGAAGAAATTGTTCTAAATAGGGTCTATGTTGCTGGATAATCGCAAATAATTGATTCGTGTACGCTAAAGTTGGGAAACAAAGGTAGGTGTCTTCATCTATTACCAGTTTTTTCATTTTTAACTCGGTGGAGGAGGGGGCATTCATGCTATTATTCTTTTTTGTTTAAACCTGATAAAAGTGGAACAAACTGAAAATCGTCATAATACATGCGACTGTATTTGGTTGGCGATATTCGAATCACCTTACACATTTTTTGAATTTCCTCTCCGACAGGTATCACCAAAATGCCACCTACTGTTAGTTGCGAAAGTAAAGCTTTGGGGATATGTCTTGCTGCTGCTGTCACTAAAATTTTATCGAAAGGCGCATGGTCTGGTAAACCTAACATGCCATCTTTCAGAAAAGTACGGATGCTTTTTAAACCTAAATCATACAGTAATTCTTTGGTTCTATCATATAAAGTTTTTTGACGTTCTACTGTGTAAACTCTCGCGCCCAAATACGCCAAGATAGCTGCTTGATAACCAGACCCTGTTCCAATCTCTAGTATTTTCTCTCGCTTTTTTACTTCTAATAGATGGGTTTGGTAAGCAACCGTATAAGGCTGTGAGATCGTTTGTTGATTCCCAATTGGAAAGGCTTTATCCACATAAGCCCATTCTTCAAATGCTTTTTCTAAAAATAAATGCCTGGGAATAGTAGAAATGGCTTCCAATATCTGTTCGTTGACTACCCCTTTTTCACGTAGCGTAGTAATTAGTTTTTTTCTAAGTCCTTTATGTCGGTAGGTATCTTTCATATTCTAATCTGAAATATAGGGAAATTTTCGAGCCACTTTCTTATGGCAGAAGGTTTTTTTGATTAAAATTGTGCTTTGTACGTTCTTGGTGTTGTGTTAGCTCTAAATTTCGCACTTTCAAAATTATTTGATTTTGAAAGTGGTGAAATTTGTGCTAACATAACTTGATAAATGAGAAAATTATGTTAGCTCGATTTTGTTTACTTAGTATTTTCTAAAAATACTAAGTAAGCAAAACCAGAGCTAACACAATGGGCTAAGCTTTAAGACTATACCATTTTTTTGCCAACCAACTATGCGTCAACATTTTTCCATTATAGCATTTTTGCTTTGTTGTTCCGTGATTATTGGAACAGCATTATGGTACCCCAAATGGGAAAAACCACAAACAGAGGCAACGCTTAGTTGGGATGTTATGGGCTATTATCTGTACCTACCTGCCGCTATTATATATAAAGACTTAAAGACACTTTCCTTTAAAGATAAAATACTAGAAACTTACCGCCCCACTAGTGGTTTTTATCAAGCCTTTCAACACGAAAGCGGTAACTTCGTCATGAAGTATCCTATTGGAATGGCGATCTTATACCTCCCTTTTTTTTTAATTGCCCATTTCCTAGCAGGCCTACTTGGCTTCCCGACAGATGGCTTTTCTTTGCCCTATCAAATGGGGATTAGTTGGGGAAGTATATTCATGGCATTTATGGGGCTTTTGATGATGCGAAAAGTTTTGCGATTGTATTTCTCGGAACTAGCAGTAGGTATTTCTCTACTACTATTGGTGGCCGCTACCAATTATTTAAACTATACTGCTATAGATGGAAGCATGAGCCATAATTGGGTCTTTACCTTAGTAGCCATTCTAGTTTGGCAAACCATTAAATGGTACCAACAATCTACCTTGTGGAATAGCCTATGGATCGGGTGCTGTATTGGCTTAGCCGCTTTGAGTCGTCCTACAGATATTTTAATCGCTTTGATTCCTGTGTTTTGGGGGATTAAACATCTATCAGAATTTAAAGATCGAATTCTATTCTGGAGGAAGCAATGGAAGTACCTATTCTTTATCGTGGTGGTGGTGCTTGCCATTGGTAGCCTTCAACTGTTTTATTGGAAATATGCTTCTGGAGATTGGTTAGTATATAGTTATGAAGATCAAGGGTTTAGTTGGTTGTCTCCCCATGTAAAAGAGGTGTTGATTAGTTATCGAAAAGGGTGGTTGGTATATACGCCGATTATGTTGTTGGCGTTGATAGGTTTTGTTGCTTTGTATAAAAAACATCGCTTTTTATTCTGGGGAACTTTTGCTTATTTTTTGATCCATTTTTATATTACTTCTGCCTGGGATATATGGTGGTATGGTGGTGCCTTTGGACAACGAGCTTTGATACAAGCGTATCCTGTTTTGTTGTTTCCTTTGGCGGCGTTTTTGGAAGGAGGTATAGGTGTAAATGAGCGACTTACTTTAAGTAAGCCGCTCACTAGAAAAGCAGTAAGATTGGTCATCCCTATCTTCGGTATTTTTTGTATTTGGCTTAATTGCTTTCAAACTTATCAAGCACACTCCGCAGGCTTTGAAGTAGATGCTATGACTAAGGCGTACTATTGGCGTCTTTTTGGAAATACGAATCCAACAGAATTAGATAAAAAATTACTAGATACCAAAGAAGATTTTCAAGGTGAAAGAGTGACTGTAACATTGGTATATAAAAATGATTTTGAGGAGGCGAAGGGAGAAGCTATTACTAAAGAAAAAGCTTTATCTGGCAAACAAGCCTTACTTAGTAATTCCATTACTGAATATACGCCTTCCATTGATATTCCTTTGTCACCACAACCTAAAAAGTGGCTTAGAGTACAAGCCCATTTTTACACTCCTCAAAAAGAATGGGAGGTGTGGCGCATGACGCAACTCATTGTCCAATTTGAAAAAGGAGAAGAGATTATTAAGAAACGAATGATTCGGGTTTATCGCCAAATAGGAGAGAATAGTTGGCAACCCAATTGGACCGATATGAAAATTCCAACCAAAGATTTTGATACCCTCCGTATTACTTTTTGGAATGCAGGCAGTGAGAAGACTTTGTATATTGATGATTTGGTAGTAGAAGTATATGATGCTAAATGACATGCAATTTGGGAGTGATCTTCCAGACTATTGAGTGTTTTTTTAGCCATCATTCTTTTAAATGATTAGGTAGTTCTGCTAAGTTAAGTAGTGTGACATTATTAATTATTGATTATTAATTATTTTCCAGACGCTACTGAACACGCCTAATTAGCTAATAATCAGTAATTAATAATCAATCAACTGAAAAGCAAAGTTGTTAACTTATTTTTGTCAGACTACT
>CALJIQ010000379.1 GCA_937973995.1 uncultured Saprospiraceae bacterium | reverse complement strand
AAATTTATACTATTGAGACAGCCCGTTAGAATTAGGTCGCCTTTTCAAGGCTACCATTTTATCGCAAGACACCTACCAGCATAAACATAATTTTTTCGTAAGCAGCTATGCCTTGAGTAGCCATCCACTTTACAAATACTTCAAAATAGAATTTTATATGAAAATATTATATTCAACAATCTTCCTCCATTCTTTATAAATCCCATCTTTTTTATCCTAAATTCGCTCTAAGTAATGAAGGAAAAATAATCCGCGCAACTTTACTTCGCTCTTTTTGCCTCTAGCTGCGTTAAAAAGCCTCCGAGTGGGCTTGTGTAAAGCCACCCGTCCGCAAGCGGTTCACTACGTTAGAAAGATTCACTGAATCTTTCTTGCTGCGCACCACTTCGTTCCTATTTTTTGCCTTGCTAGAGAAAAAAATAGCTTCGTCAACTTGTGCGTCTTATTCATCCCTCATTACTAAAATCAGATTTTCAAATATAGATATATGAAAATTGGAATACCCAAAGAGGCGACAGATAGCCGAGTAGCGATGGTGCCTAGTGTGATGAAAAAACTAGGAGATGACCAAGTGACTTTTTTAATAGAAAAAGGAGCAGGTGTCGCGGCTAGTTTAGGAGATGACGCCTATGCAGCGGTCGCTACCGTTACGGATAGACAAACGGTTATAAAAGATTCGGACATCGTAGTAAGTATCGCTCCTTTACCAGAAGCGGATCAAGCTGCCTTAAAAGAAGGTGCTTTGATGATCTCCATGTTCCAACCTTATAATGATGAATCCGTCGTACCTGCTCTAAAAGAAAAAGGTCGCCAAGCGGTGAGTATGGATATGATTCCTAGAACGACCTTGGCGCAATCGATGGACATTCTTTCCTCTATGGCGGCAGTGGCTGGCTATAAAGCGGTGTTGACTGCTGCTAATAAATTACCGAGATACTTCCCCATGATGATTACCGCTGCGGGTAGTATTCGTCCTGCCAAGGTGTTGGTATTGGGTGCGGGCGTTGCTGGCTTACAGGCGATTGCGACCGCTCGTAGATTGGGGGCTATGGTGGAAGCCTTTGATGTAAGAGCGGCTGCGAAGGAAGAGGTTCAAAGTTTGGGGGCAAAATTTATAGAAGTAGAAGGGGCGGCGGATGATAAGGACGCTGGAGGCTATGCAGTAGCTCAAAGCGAGGAGTATTTAAAACGCCAACGAGCAGAAGTACAAGATAGAGCTTCTAAATCGGATGTGATCATTACGACCGCTCAAGTACGGGGCAGAAAAGCCCCCATCCTATTGCCCAAAGATACGGTGGACAAAATGAAACCCGGTTCGGTAGTGGTAGATTTAGCTTCCTCTTCTGGTGGCAATTGTGAATTATCAGAAGACAATCAAGCCATTAATCACAATGGCGTGACGATCATTGGAAACTCTGCCTTAGCTGCGGATATGCCACAGGATTCCAGTGTGTTATTCAGCAATAATATTCTCAATTTTTTAAAAATCATCATCAAAGACGGCCAGATGAATTTGGATCTAGAGAACGAGATCATTGCCTCTGCTTTGATTACCAAATAGGTGTTATGGTATTGTGGTTTTTTGGTATGGTGGTTCAACCATAATACCAAAAAACCAAAATACCAAAATACCAATCATCAACTCATGGAAAACATTCTACAATTTTTCGATCAACATCTCATCCTGATTTACTTACTCATTTTCACGGTTATTTTAGGCTTTGAGGTCATCTCTAAAGTACCGACGGTATTGCATACGCCTTTGATGTCGGGTGCAAATGCAATTAGTGGGGTAGTCATCATTGGTGCTATTATATTGATCCGCAATGCGCAGCCTGGGGACTATTTGACTTTGACCTTAGGCGCCTTAGGTGTGGCACTGGGTATGACCAATGTGATGGGTGGTTTTGCGGTGACGGATCGTATGTTGGATATGTTTAAAAAGAAGAAAAAATGATTGTTTGATTGTTAGATTGTGCCGCTTCGCTGATGGTATAAGTGACGTGTACAACAATCATACAATCACGCAATCACACAATCATATTTCACGATGCTAACATCAATAGTAAATTTATTATATCTAATTGGCGCAGTGGCCTTTGTGTGGGGCTTGCGATTAATGAGTACACCAGATAGTGCGAGGCGAGGAAATACCTTAGCTTCTATTGGGATGGGCTTGGCGATAGTAGCCACCTTAATTGCGCCAATGCCAAATGCAGCTAATAATTACGCTTGGATATTGGGCGGAATGGTATTGGGCGGAGCAGGAGGTTTTATGGCAGCTAAACGGGTACAGATGACCGCCATGCCGCAGATGGTCTCTATCTTCAATGGTTTGGGAGGTGCTTGTGCGGTGGTATTGGCGATGACGGAATTGGTTCATTATTATGATGGAACCAGTGTGATGGATCAAGGTCAGTTGTTTATTGTATTAACAACTTTATTGATTGGTGCAATTGCCTTTACAGGATCTATGCTCGCCTTTGCGAAATTGCAAGGATTGGTTTGGGATAGTCAAGTAACGCTCCCTTACCATACTGTAGTGAATTGGATATTGCTTGCGGCAACGATTGGATTGACCGCCTATTTATTTATAGGAGGTAGTCGTTTGGGCTTGGGCATGGCGCTTGGTTTAATGGTGTTGGCCTTGATTTATGGCTTTTCTTTTGTGGCGCCGATTGGTGGGGCGGATATGCCGGTGGTCATTTCTTTGTTGAACTCTTTTACAGGACTTTCCGCAGCAGCGGCAGGATTGATTTATAATAATAATA
Source organism: uncultured Saprospiraceae bacterium (assembly GCA_937973995.1). Taxonomy (GTDB): domain Bacteria; phylum Bacteroidota; class Bacteroidia; order Chitinophagales; family Saprospiraceae; genus JAFMDF01. The sequence goes on along the minus strand of CALJIQ010000379.1, from coordinate 734 downwards.
TCATGTTAGTGGGGGGAATTTTAGTAGGGGCAGCGGGTACGATATTAACGGTACTGATGTGTCAAGCGATGAATCGTTCCTTGTTTAATGTATTGATTGGTGGCTTTGGTGGTGGCGCAGCAGCAGCGAAAGGGGCGGATGGCGATCAAGTGGCAAAGACAGTGACGATTAATGATGCGGCTATCCAATTATATTATTCTCAGTCCGTCATGTTTGTTCCAGGCTATGGATTGGCCGTGGCACAAGCCCAAAAAGTAACCAAAGAATTAGAAGATTTATTAGAAGCCAATGGCGTGGATGTAAAATATGCCATTCACCCCGTCGCAGGACGGATGCCCGGACATATGAATGTATTATTGGCAGAAGCGGATGTCCCCTACCCTAAATTATTAGACTTGGAGGATGCCAATTCTCAGCTTCCAAATACGGATATAGTAGTCATCGTTGGGGCTAATGACGTAGTAAACCCTGCCGCCTTAGACGACCCCGGTTCTCCCATCTATGGGATGCCTGTCCTAAATGTTTGGGATGCCAAACATGTCATCGTGTTGAAAAGAAGTATGAGTCCAGGTTACGCTGGTATCCAGAATCCATTGTTCTTCCACGATAAGACCCGCATGTTATTTGGAGATGCGAAAGATTCTATTTCTAAATTGGTGAGTGAAGTGAAGACCTTATAATGTTGAATGTTGAATGCTGAATTTTGAATGTACCCAACATTCAAAATTCAATCA
>CALJIQ010000378.1 GCA_937973995.1 uncultured Saprospiraceae bacterium | reverse complement strand
AAGTAGTCTGACAAAAATAAGTTAACAACTTTGCTTTTCAGTTGATTGATTATTAATTACTGATTATTAGCTAATTAGGCGTGTTCAGTAGCGTCTGGAAAATAATTAATAATCAATAATTAATAATGTCACACTACTTATCCTATTAGAGTTTTGACAAAATTCAAAATCACTAGAAGCAAACAAATAATTAAAAAATGAAATTACACCACTACAAATCACTACTTATCCTTTTAAGCATTTGTCTATTGTGGAGTTGTAAAAAAGAAACAGCTGTTAATTCCGTACAAGATGAAGAATTGACACAACTTATTGATAAAGCTAGTGAAGGACAAGGTTTGGACTTCTTCCGATTGCCAGCTAGTGATGATTTCGCCAATATACCGCAAGACCCTAATAATCCAGTAAATAAAGAAAAAGTAGCACTTGGTAAGTTGCTTTATCATGAGACGGGTTTGGGACTTAACCCTGAAAATGAAATCAGTACAGGAAATTTCTCTTGTGCCTCTTGTCATTTTGCCAGTGCTGGATTTCAAGCTGGAAGGGTACAAGGTATTGGAGAAGGAGGTATCGGGTTCGGCTTAAATGGAGAAGGGCGAATAAAAGGAAGTTTATATACAGAAAGTATGATTGATGTGCAACCAATTCGAAGCCCTTCGGCACTTAATGTTGCCTATCAAGAAGTAATGCTATGGAATGGACAGTTCGGTGCTACGGGAATGAATGAAGGGACAGAACATGCGTGGACGGAAGGGACTCCAAAAGCAGTCAATCATTTAGGATACCAAGGTATAGAAACACAGGCTATTGCTGGTCAAACCGTACACAGAATGATGATAGATATGGCATTCATAGAGGACAATAACTATAGTGAATATTTTGAAAAAGCATTCCCTGATTTACCAATTGAAGAAAGTGTTGATATTGAACATGCCGGTCTAGCTATAGCTGCCTACGAACGGACTTTACTTGCAAATGAAGCTCCTTTTCAGAAATGGTTAGCTGGAAACTCCAATGCTATGTCTGATCTCGAAAAAGAGGGCGCCATATTGTTTTTCGGAGAAGCTAAATGCGTCAATTGTCATACAGGCCCCGCACTAGCACAAATGGATTTTCATGCACTGGGGCTGAAAGACTTACACCAAATTCCAGAATTAACATTTAAAACTAGTCCTGACAATGTAGAAAATTTAGGACGCGGTGGATTTACTGGAGTTGATGAAGATAAGTATAAATTTAAAGTTCCTCAATTATACAATTTAGTAGATTCTCCATTTCTTGGTCATGGCAGTAGTATGAGAAGTGTAAGAGAGATAATTGAATATAAGAACAGAGGGGTCAAAGAAAATGAAAATGTACCAGATGAATACATGAGTCCTTCTTTTCAACCAAAAGGGCTTTCTGACGAAGAAATTACAGCTCTAACAGCCTTTATAGAACAAAGCCTCAGAGACCCTAATCTCAGAAGATATGAACCATCTTCTATATTATCTGGCAATTGTTTTCCTTTTAATGATCCAATGGCTAAGAATCATTTGGGATGTGATTAATGGAAAATAGAGACTTGAGAATAGCATACCATTATCAAGTCTCCATTCTCAATTATTTTCTCCTTCTGCTGCTAATTCCGCTGCATTGACCGCCAAAATTTCTTTATCAATATAGTATAAGCTGTGCGGTCCCTCTCCTATCAATTTTATCTTGTCTAATATAGATCGCATCAAATTTTCCTCTTCTCTTTGTTCAGATACATACCATTGTAAAAAGTTGAAGGTTGTTTGATCGCCTTCCTTGCTTGCCAATGCTATTAATTTGTTGATGGAAGCCGTTACTTTTTTTTCATGCTCATATACCTTCTTAAACATTTCTTGCACGGACTTATAAGTTCGCTGTGGCTGCTTGATAGCGGGGGTAATTGCTACACCATCTACTTCGCTCAAATACTCAAAAAGTCGAAGCATATGTTCTCTTTCTTCCGTCGATTGCCGATGCATAAATTGCGTACATCCTTCCAGGCCCTCACTATCGCACCAAGCTGCCATTGCTAAATAAATAAAAGAAGCGGTCCCTTCTAAGGCAATTTGCTCATTCAATGCCTTTTCCATTTTTTTTGAAATCATTATCTATCTTTTTGGTTTGTGATATTTTCAGAATACCTTAAAACAACACATTTACTTTTAAAGTTTAAATAGAGGTTCAAAATTATTTCATTTCTATTTGGATTAAGTCTAAATACAATTTATTTTTGCAGCGATTAGTCTTGTTCATAAATAAGAATTGAGGATATGAAATGTAGATTTTTTCTTGTAAGGAATTTATTTTTTCAGTGCATAGCCCAGCTACGGACTTAAAAAATAAGTTTCTTAGAAGGAAAAAGATATTTTCATATACCAACTTGTTATTTGTGAACAAGACTATTATTTAAAAGTTCCAAACATCTCCCTCATAAATGATACAACCCGCCATATCGACTACCGTTTCCAACCAGATGTATTTCCCATTACCTGTCCTTGAATTTGGCGTTAAAAAGAAATGCTGTAAAAAATATAAGCGGAAAGGCAAATATTGCAAGCGTTGCCCAAGACGAGAGATTAAGGATGGGCGAAGAGCGTGAAATAAATTGCTCTTCCAAAAAAAAAACAGCCGACTATTATCTAGCCGACTGCCCGTTTTCCTTAATTATTGACGGTTGGGGAAAAGTTTCTCTAATTTTTTATAAAAGATCTCGTAAGATTTGAACCGTCTTTTAAAGGTGTATTAAGGAAGTATAATCCTTTAGGTAAAGTACCTACATTTTATTTCTATACTTTGGTGTAAATCTGAAGTGGTTATTTTAGGAATGACTACTCCTTGTGGACTAATTATCTCTACGTTAGTCACAGAAATATCTGCATTATTCCATGAAATAGTTAAATTATTGTTCGTCATAGTTGGAAATACATTATCAATTTTCCTCTAAACACTTTCATCTTCGCAACCGAATAACCGGAGGTTGATATTAAGGTCATCATCACTTTCCGTCGGTCGGTCTTTCCACATCATCTGAATCCACATTAGGGGTAAAGTCATGTTCTAAATACTCCTTATAATCTGCATAGCCTTTAAAATAGACTTTTTTAGAATTTTTATGATTAAATCGCCAATACTCTCCTTTGTGATCATTAATTCGATCTGCATACCCAAATTTGTAAAACTCTCTCATTTCCATTATAGCAATGGTGGCGATTTTCACTTTGGTGAATTCTGATTGGGTCTTTAAAAATTTTAAAATTTCTTCTGCTTCTGGTTTGGTAAATAATTCACTTAAAAAAACCGTGAAATAATTTCTGGGTTGCGGTGATTCATCTACCTGTCTTTCATAAGATCTTTCATCTAAGGGAAAGGTGGCTTGGTAAATGAGATACTGAGCTTTAGTTAAGTAGTCTCTTACATCCCTAGGTCTCTCTTTATAAAAGGTAATAGGAATGTTTTTAGCCAACTTATTCTTATAGGAATGATTCTTTAAAATACCCTTGATATAATACAATTCCATTTTGACCAATTTAAAATAGACTTATCTAAATAAGAAAGTCGTTTTGCAAATTAGCAAAAAAAGTAGTTCTCGAACAATGATTCAAGAGCTTTATACCATATCAAAAGGTGTTTTGATGGCTGAGTCTACGCTAAAAGTACCTAACTGCTGAGCTTGTGTAACATGCGAGGCATAATATTTATGGGACTGGCTTCGCCTGCATAGTTGTTTATCAACTTGTGTTTTTAGAGTAGCCTTAAACAAACAATCAATGAGTCCACTCTAAAAGCACAAGTTGGTAAACACATAGGCCTATGGTGGCGAAGCC
>CALJIQ010000377.1 GCA_937973995.1 uncultured Saprospiraceae bacterium | reverse complement strand
AGTGTGACATTATTAATTATTGATTATTAATTATTTTCCAGACGCTACTGAACACGCCTAATTAGCTAATAATCAGTAATTAATAATCAATCAACTGAAAAGCAAAGTTGTTAACTTATTTTTGTCAGACTACTTACCTATATTTCAATCAATTCAAAATAGCTTTAAAAGGATCCTCACTCAACCCAAACTCCTCCAAGGTAGCCGCCGCCTTAATATTAGTGATTGGAATTTTCATGCCGCCAATACTCAAATCATGATTCGTAGCAATCTTGGCACCAGTGGGTAGCGTTGTCCAATCTGTCCAAGTAGCCGATACGCCGCCAAGTGGAATAATAGATACCCACATTTTATAACTATTGGGCAATCCATTGTCATCCAACATCCACAGATAAGAATCTCCTGGCGTAGCGCCGCCTCCCTTGTAAGTAATTAATAAGCCTTTGCCACCATCTTTTAAATTAACCACCCTTCTTTCTGTGCCGCCATCGAACACCTTCGCAGGGGCATTCAACCAGAAGGAATCATTACACCAATATTCCCATGCCTCTTTGACTAGCTTTTCCCCCGCAGCACCCGTTACTTCTTTTCCATCCGTATAGGCTTTTCCGGTGACTGTTTTTAAATTGATTAAGGCTCGATTATTCCCCCATTTTACCTCCGTTAAATGTCTGTTTTTATCCCAGACAAAATCATGTCCACGAGGGAAAGACCATTGGATAACCCCTGTATTATCCCAAGCATCTTTATTGATTGCTTTCAATACTTTATTGGCTAATGCTTCTGCTTCTGGTCCTTGTTCGCCTTTTGGTAAAGATTCATTCATTACCATAAATGCAATTAAACCAATGATAGCTAATACACCGATAATGCCCAATAACCATTTTAAAATTTTCATAATTTTTTATTGTTAAGAGGTAGTGAGTACCTCAACTATTTCGTAAGTTTACTCTTTGTACTATTTCTGCATTTAAAATAGCTAATTTTAGAAAACGCTAAGGTATCTTAATTTTTTGAAATCAGAATACTATTCATTGGAGAATCAACCTGAAATATACCATATAAATACAAACCTTAGTATTTTTTTAGTACTAATTTGGCTATGCCTATCTACTACCCAAATTGCTGCTTTTCCGCAGGATGATATTGTTCAACAGCCTTCCCTAGAAATACAATTAGATTCTGTCCGTACTCTAATTGGTTCCAATCAATATGATGCAGCGCTAACTTATTTGGAGGACATTCCTGTCATTAATACGTCTGACTTACATGTACAACACCAATTGTTATTAGGAACAATTTATTTTCATCAAGGCTTTTTTGATAAAGCACTGGCTCAATTTGAATATACGCTTGACTTGCACGGCGAAGGGCAGGATGTGGTATATGCGGATTTAAATAGTTGGATAGGAAGTAGTTATTTGCGATTAATGAATCTCCCAAAGGCAAAAACTTATTTCAATAAGACCTTGGTATTGCGGAAAAAACTATTAGGTCCTAAAGATGAAAAGGTTAGCTACGTGTACAACAACTTAGGAATAGTTGCCGACGATAATGCTCAATTTGATGAGGCGATCAAGTATTATCAATTAGCATTAGACATAGTAACCGAAATCTATGGTGATAATCACATTGAGGTAGCCGATTATCATTTTAAAATAGGAGATACCTACACCAAGAAAAAGAATTATGTATTAGCGGATGACTATCTGCAAAAGTCTTTAGCATATTATGTGCAAAATCTTGGTACAGATCACTATTATACCGCCCCAATATATTATGGACTAGGGCTATTTTATAGAGAGATAGGTAATATAAAAAGGGCAAGCACTTATTTAGAGAATGCAGCTACTATTTTTGAAAAAATACTAGGTAGCGAACATCAGAAAGTCAATTATATAAAGTACGAATTGGCAACTGTTTTTTTAGAAGCAAAAGATTATGATAAGGCGGAAACGCTTTTACGAACAGCTATTAAAAATTATTTATCTAGGGAGGAAGAAGACAATTATTTAGTGGCACATGCTAATGAGGCCTTAGGGAAAACTTTAATGGCTAAGAAACAATATCAGCCTGCCATCAACTACTATAAGAAAGCCATTCAAGCTACTGAACTACGATTTGGAACTAACCACCAGATGACCTATGATAATTACCTTTCTCTTGCACAGTCTTTAGTTACTTACGGAGACTATGCCTATGCAAAACAGGTATTTGAAAAAACAGAGGCAATTGGTCTAAAGATATTTCCAGAAAATTCCATCAAGCTTTCTGAGGTTTATCTCTCTCGTAGTAACTGTTACTTAGTGCAGCATCAATTAGTAAAAGCAAAACACTATTTAGTAAAAGCGAAGGAGGTATTTACAGGATTAAAAGAGGAGACCTTATACAATAAGGAATTAGCGGAGATGGAATTGTTGGAAGTACAATTGTATTTGAAGGATGAAAAAAAACAGCACTTATATAAAGCCGATAGTTTAATTACAGTTGTAGAGCAGCGACTTAATGATTTGAAAAAATATTTCCAAAGCGTTGCTTCTGGACAATCGTTGAATAGTCAATTTTATGACTTTTATCAGTTGGCTATTGAGACTAATTATCAATTGTATGAAAACACCAAAGAGCAACAATATTTAGAACGGGCATTTTCCTATTCTGAAAAAAGTAAAACGTTCGTTTTGATGCGAACCTTGCAAGAAGAGGAGGCGATTCTTATGGCAGGTATTCCTGACTCTTTGGTTCGACAAATAGATGACTTGAGTGCGGCTATTTCCTTTAAGGAAAAATTGTTGTTTGAAAATGAACAGCAACCAACTCCCAATGAACTGTTGTCTGATTCTTTGAGTGGCAGGCTGTTTCAGTTGCAAACTACTCATGAAGGGTTATTAAATCAGATTGAAAAAGATTTCCCTACTTATTATCAATTGAAGTATGAACTAGCAGCTGTGTCTCTTTCCTCTTTGCAACAAAGAAGTTTGACAAAGCAACATAGTTTGGTGGAGTATTTTGTAGGAGACACTTCTTTTTATGTATTTATAATCAATAAACAAACAACTACGGTACAACGACTACCAAAGTCTAAAGATTTAGAGCAAAGTATTCAGTACTTCAGAAATAGTATTTATAATTACCAACCACTTCAGAACAATGATTCCTTAGTTGCGGATTTTGGGAACTATGGCGTAATACTATATCAAGCATTAATTGCTCCTATTGAAAAGCAACTACAACCCAATTTGATTATTGTAGCTAATGACTTTTTAGAGTACTTACCATTTGGGGCATTGGTCAAGCGAAAGGGTAAAGACCTCAAACGGTTTCGAACGTATCAATACTTAATGGATGACTATGCCATTAGTTATGCCTATTCTGCTTCTTGGTTACAAACTAAACAACAGCAGAGGCATCACTACTTTGAAAAAGAATACCTAGGCGTAGCGCCTGTTTTTACAGGACAAGAAGGGGCGATGGATAAAGGAAAAGGAGGCAGTTTAACACCATTGAAATTTAACACCCAAGAAGTAACTCAAGTAAAAAATATTTTAAATGGAGAAATTCTACAAGGACTGCAAGCTACTAAAACAGCGTTTAAAGCAATAGCAAATAAATACAGGGTTTTGCATTTAGCGACCCACGGAAAATCCAACAATGAAGCTGGTGATTATTCTTTTTTAGCATTTTCCAGTACGGTGGATTCCACCACTAATTCGTTCTTTTATGTCAAAGATTTATTAGACTTGGCATTGCCCACTGAACTAGTCGTACTTAGTGCTTGTGAAACTGGTACAGGTGAAATTCAAAAAGGGGAAGGCGTAGTCAGTTTGGGAAAAGGATTTTCCTATGCAGGTGTAAAAAGTCTTTTGACTACTTTGTGGACTGTTAGCGATCAAGCAACTTCCAAACTAATTCCTTTATTCTTTAAAGAATTGAAAGCTGGTCATTCAAAAGATAAAGCACTGCAATTTGCCAAGCAGCAATTCTTAAAAGAAAATAGAGATGCACATCCTTATTATTGGTCGGGGTATATAATGATTGGTGATACGACTCCTATGAAATTTGGTGTCATGAAGACCTCTGTTTTTTGGCTAGGGGGAATAGTTGTTTCTCTTAGCTTGGGCTTATTATTTTTGTTATTTAGAAGACGCTTTATTGTTAAATCTAGAATCTGATTGGCGGTGGACGGACTAGGCCTATACGGACTTATTTTAATAATCTATTTTGAATACGAATGATCTGCAAAAATCAAAAGAATCCAATCATCTAATCTGCGAAATCAATTTAAAATCAACGAAATCTGCGATTCAAAATGAAATACCAACTAACACTTCTTCTATTATTATTCTTTTCAATAACCGCCTCTACTCAGACCCAACACACCCTAATCTTAGACGAACAAGAAAGAGCCACAGTCGTCAACGAAATATTGGAAGATCGACTAGACAATTTATTGCCGCAGCTCATGCGCCGCTCGGGTATAGATATGTGGATCATCATTTCGAGGGAATACAACGAAGACCCTGTAATGAAAACCATGTTGCCTGCCACTTGGTTATCGGCTCGACGGAGAACGATTTTGGTGTTTTATGATAAAGGCGGCGATGCCCCTTTAGAGAAAATTGCCATTGCCAGATATGATGTAGGCAAACTATTAAAAGGGGCTTGGGATTTAAATGTTTATCCCAATCAATGGGATGCGTTGATGGAAATCATTAAAGATAAAAATCCTAATAGTATCGGATTGAATTATTCCAAAGACTTTGCTTTGGCAGATGGATTAGTACAAACAGAGTATCAAGAATTCCTAGAAGTCTTGCCAGATGAAATGGAATCAAGAGTTGTTTCTGCAGAGAAACTATCCATCGCTTGGTTAGAAACTCGGTCTCAAAGAGAGTTGGATATTTATCCGATGATTTGTCACTTAGGGCATCAGATTTTACAAGAGGGCTTATCCGAAAAACATATCCAACCTGGAGTGACAACTACTACAGATGTGGAGTGGGCTTTACGCCAATTGGTAACTGATTTAGGATTAAAAACTTGGTTTCATCCATCCGTATCTGTGCAGCGCGCAGCGGAAGGAAATAAAGAATTTTTGCGTTCCTTTTCTCGTCGTCCTGAGCATGAGGTGATTCGACCAGGAGATTTATTGCATGTGGATTTTGGGATTACCTATCTACGATTGAATACCGATCAGCAACAACATTTTTATGTATTGAAACAAGGAGAAACCGAAGTTCCTACCTTCCTACAAGATGCTTTTGACAAAGGGAATCGCTTACAAGATATTTTAACTAGCCAATTTAAAAAAGGGAAAACGGGGAATCAAATTTTAGCCGATGCCTTAAAGCAAGCGGAGTCAGAGGGTATTAACGGTTCTATTTATACCCATCCTATTGGCTTGCATGGTCATGCTGCAGGTCCTGCTATAGGCATGTGGGATCAACAACAAGGCGTGAAAGGAAAGGGCGATTATCCTTTGTATGCTAATACTGCTTATTCGATAGAATTATTTGCTGCCTCCGAAGTGAAAGAATGGGGGAAGATTGTGCGAATTATGCTAGAAGAAGATGGCGTTTTTACGGGCGATGGTTTTTATTTTATTGATGGGCGGATGGAAGATATCTTACCGATTCCTAGAAAAAAATAATTACCCCTTTAGAAACCCTTGAGCAAATCCAATTGGCTCAATGCCAATTGGATTTGCTAATTGCCTCCATTTTAGGAGAGATATCAACTAACCAATTCTTTTTATAAGACAGTAATTTTACAATACCTACCTAATTTTCTTTTTATTATTGCAAGCATGTTTGTACACCCCAAATATCTTGCTCATGATAAATAAACTCTTCTTACAAATCGGAAGTTTCTACGCTGGTTTTGGAGTCATTCTCGGTGCTTTTGGCGCCCATGCTTTAAAAAACCAATTAACGCCAGATCGTCTAGCATCTTTTGAAACGGGTGTTCGTTATCAAATGTATCATGCCCTTGCCTTGATCGTCGTGGCACTATTATTTCAGTACTTAGATGAACGGTTATTGAGAATAGTGGGTTGGCTATTTGCAATCGGTGTACTCTTATTCTCTTGCTCTATCTATTTACTGGCTTGCCGAGATATGATTGGTTTGACGACTTATAAATGGTTGGGACCGATCACGCCTATTGGTGGTACTTTGTTGATAGTAGGGTGGGGGCTATTGTTGTTTGCTAGTTTAAAGAAATAGGGGCTTTGACAAATCCCGTGTTCCCTTCCCTGAAATGGACATCGAGCCAAACGGATTTGCTAATTGCCTCCATTTTACGAGATTGGTCAAAGAATCAAGAAATTTTAAAAAAATGAATTCAAAAAAAGATACTCAACAATTATATGATTCCTTTGTAGCAACCATGCGTAAAAGGGCAGATGTAGAATACTCCATTGGCGTGTTGAGTTGGGACAAAGAAGTGAATTTACCAGATAAGGGAGCTGCTTTTCGCTCTCAACAAGTGGCTACGCTTTCTGGTATTGCGCATGAAATATTTACGGATAAGGCTTTTGGGGATACACTAGAAACCTTAGCTACAAAAAATGGCGCATTAAATCCCAAACAAAAAAAGAATGTAAAGCTCACACTCAAAGAGTATCAACGTTCTAAGAAATTATCGAAGGAGTTTGTGATCAAAAAGTCACAAGCCATTTCTGCGGCCTACCATGCGTGGCTGAAAGCTCGGGAGGCGAATGATTACCAAGTGTATAAAAAAGAGCTTGGCAATATAGTAGCTATTTGTAGAGAAGAGGCAGAATTAATTGGCTATAAAGATCACCCTTACGATGCTTTATTGGACATCTATGAACCAGGAGCAACCACTAAAGAATTAGTCACTTTATTCAAAGATGTCCGAGTACAATTAGTGGATTTTGTAGCCAAAATTAGGAGTAAACGACAAATTGATAATGCTTTTTTATTCAAACGCTATACGAAAAAAAAGCAATGGGATTACGGATTAGAGGCCTTAAAAAATATGGGCTATGATTTTAAAGCTGGACGACAAGATCTCTCTGAGCATCCCTTTACGATTAATTTTTCTCCTCAAGATGTGCGGGTAACTACTCGCATTGACGAACGAGATTTTACCAATATGCTGTGGAGTTGTATCCACGAAGGAGGACATGCTTTATATGAACAGGGATTGCCAACTAGCCAATATGGCTTGCCATTAGGACAAGCTATTTCATTAGGCATTCATGAATCTCAATCTAGGTTATGGGAAAATAATGTTGGTAGAAGTAAATCTTATTGGAAGGCACATTATAAAACACTGAAAAAGAATTTTCCTAAAAACCTAGACGGAGTAGGCTTAGCGAAATTCTATAAAGGCATTAATAAAATAGCACCCAACCTCATTCGCACCGAAGCCGATGAATTACATTATCATTTTCATGTGATGATTCGCTTTGAAATTGAAAAGGCATTGATGGAGGGAAGTTTAGAAGTGGACAACTTGGAGGAAGTTTGGAATGAAAAATACAAGCAATATATGGATGTAAAAGTACCTGATGCTAAAAGAGGTATTTTGCAAGATATCCATTGGTCACATGGGAGTATCGGCTATTTTCCTACCTATTCCCTAGGAAGTTTTTATGCTGCCCAATTCTTTCATCAGGCTTGCAAAGATCATCCAACTATACTAACCGCTATTGAAAAAGGAAATAATCAGCCTTTGTTAGATTGGTTGAGAGAAAAAATTCACCAACATGGACGATATTACAATGCCAAACAATTGTGTAAGCGCATTACAGGAGAACCCTTAAATTTTAAATATTTCATGGATTATGCTCAAGATAAATTTGGTACTATTTATGGCGTAAAAAGTTAAGATAGATTTTTGGATAATACTTGGTATGATCTTTCCGTTTGGAAGATAGGCATTGGGGTTTTATGACCAGAACACCACAATGCCGAAAAACCACAACACCAAAATAGCATTACCAAAACTTCCAATCTATGAGTACCATTAAGCGTTTAATTGTCCTGCTAATTGTAGTACTTCCCCTTCTTCCTTTACAATCACAAATCGGACTAGGCGTAAAAGCTGGCGTGAATATGGCGCAACAAAGTATCCAAGATATTGATTTGGACTTTGACTCTGATGAAATATCAGGGGCTATTTGGGGCGGCTTTTTAGAAATTCCTTTAGGGGAAGGTTCCTTTGCTGTGCAACCAGAATTTTTAGTGGTACAAAAAGGAGGCAAGACACTATTACCCAATATTAAAACCACCATTAACTATATTGAAGTGCCAATTCTCTTGAAATTAAAGTTGATTAATTCCAATTTAATAGATATTAATTTATTAGGTGGTCCTTCCTTCGGATATGCTAGAAATGGAGAATACCTAGAAGATAATGCTGTAGTGAAATTGAATTTTGGAAATGATAATATCCAGCGATTTGATCTAGGAATGCACGGTGGGGGAGCAGTGGAACTACAATTAGGAAGTCTTAGGGCCTTTGGTGATATTCGTTATTTATTTGGAGTCAGTGATTTAGATGGAACGGATAGTCGTACCGTTACCAATAAAGGGATTACCCTTAGTGCTGGATTGATATTTAAGCTTTTCGATTAGAGATGGCACTGTGGTGTTATGGCATTGTGGCGTTTTGGCCATAAAGCCAAAATGCCATAACACCATAATGCCGTAACTTCAATTGATCTTTAGGAGAAAACCTTTGCCGTGAAGATTATTGATGGCAATATTATTTTCTGCGTCTTTTTTTAAATATTTTCTCAATCTAGTAATGTGGACATTCATACTTTGTCCAGTAAAATAATTATCCTCTTCCCATATTTTCAATAAGGCCTCTTCTCTTGTCAGCACTCCGCCTTTTTTCTCACATAGTAATTGTAATAATTCAGATTCCTTAGGAGATAATTTCTGATGATGATCGTTGATCGTTAATTTGCGTAATTCGTAATCAAAAGAGAAGTTACCAAGTTGATGGATGACCTCTTTGGAAGTGTTTTCAAAAGTATGTCCGAGAATAGCCTGTATTTTTAATAATAAAATTTCAGGATCAAAAGGCTTGATTAAGTAATCAATTGCGCCCAAAGTGTAGCCTTTTATTTGATCCTGTTTGAGCGATCTTGCTGTGAGAAACATAAAAGGAATGGACTCATCAATGTCCTTGATTTGTTCCGCTAAGGTAAAGCCATCCATATCAGGCATCATGACATCCAAGATACACAGGTCATATTTTTTCTTTTTAAAATAAGATAGTGCTTCAGTGCCTGTTGGCAATAAGGTAACTTCAAAATCATTAATTGCTAAATAACTTTTTAAGACCATTCCAAAATTGGAATCATCTTCAGCAATTAGAATACTCGGTTTTAAACTCATCCTGCTATGCTTTTATAGGTAAGGAAATAGTAAAAGTACTACCCTTATGTAATTTACTTTTTATATCAATGTCACCGCCATGTTGCTCTATAACGGCTTTAGAATAACTCAAGCCCAATCCAAATCCTTTTACATTATGTAAGTCTCCTGTTGGTACACGGTAAAATTTTTCAAATACTCTTTCTTTTTCCTCTTTGCTCAATCCTTTTCCTTGGTCGCTAACACTTATATGAATAAAATTTTTAGAATTGGTCGTAGTGAGTGTTACTTTCGGTTGCTTCGGAGAATACTTTTGGGCGTTGTCTAGCAGGTTAGCAATTACATTAGATAAATGGGTTCTATCCCCTTCCACAATAGATTGTGTGGCTTTTAACTGTTGGGTAAAACTACCATTTCTCGAATGTATTTTGATGGCGATGGTATCAGATATTTGGTGAATGATATCGTGCATATCTATTGGCTCAGGATTTAAATTGATGACCTTACGATCGATCAATGCTGCTTGTAGTACTTGCTCCACTTGCCGATTCATTCGTTTATTTTCTTTTTTAATAATCTCTGTAAACTTTAGAATTTGTTCTGGTTGTTGGATTACTTTTTTGTTTTCAATATTGGCACTTGCAAAGGCTATTGTGGCAATGGGTGTTTTAAATTCATGGGTCATATTATTAATGAAATCCGTTTTTAGTTCAGATAACTTTTTTTGTTTTAAAACAACAGAGAGAATATACCAAAAACTACTAAATACAAATAATAGAGCTAAAATTGTTCCCCAAATATAGAGGGCTAATTGCTGAAAGAAATAGTCGGTCTTTTTAGGAAAAGACAGATGGAATGTTTCAATGTCAGAGAAGATGGGAGTAATATAATTACTTTGTAATAAACCTAAAGAATCTGCTCCAAACGATTTATGTACCCACTTTCCGTCCATGTTTTTGATGCCAAAATCGTAAGAAGTTGAAATGCTGAATTTTTTCATTAAGGAGGCGACTTCTCCTTCCATGTCTAAGTAATCAGTGGAGCTAAGATTCTTTTGGATATTTTTACCTTGGGTATATTCGACGGTAATACGTTCCAAGGTATCTATACCAGGACTTGAAGCAGCGAAGGCCTCTAACAGTTTTTGTATTTCTTTTTTTCGTTGTTGGGTCAATTCACCATCTATAGTATATTCGATGGAGGAAGGGTGGGCATAATCATCAATTACTATAAATTGAGAATAAAAATTTTTTTGCGGTGCATTTACACTCAGAAAAAATGGACTTTCAAACGGTTTCCTCTTATCTGGTGTGATGCGTTCTTCCACCGTTTGTTGTAAATCAAACAGTAAATTACTCACCTTATCTTGAAAGATTTCCTCTGTGTACTGATATTGTTTGTACAATAACCATCCTTGGCTTAATAGAAGAATTGCTAAAGAGGCAAGAATAAGGATGATAACAGAGCGATATGCAATTTCTTTCATGCTACAAATGTAGAACAAACTGTTAGCTACCGCAATTTCAAGCGGAATTGGAATGCAAAATTTAGTTTTTGTTAAGCATAATTTATGTTTCTTTCATTAAAATAAGAGCAGATAAAGTCTAAATTTGTGATCCATAATAAAGGAATTAAACCTTTTAATTATAGGTTAAAATTCATATTTGATTGGTAATTGATAAATTACACAATCACGGTTCCTAAACCACCTGAACGATTAGGTAAATAAATAAAGCCAGAATGCGGTATGCAGTTCTGGCTTTTTTATTTTTTGGAAGGTAGTGTTCTATCAATTTGAGTGTAAAACAGAACGGGGGCAAACGAGCAACTCATCAGATGACTTTGGAGTCATCAGATGAGACGTTATCATTTCATCTGCTCACTTCAAAGTGAGCTGATGAATAAATTTGATGCCCCAGATTGTTTTACACTCAAATCAATTATTCCTTCAATATGGGATAAGAGATTTGATCGCCATTTCTTTCAAACCGCAAGGATAGTATATATAATCCAGTAGGGAGGTCGGGTACATCTACTTGAAATAGAAATTCCTCTTCGTTTTTGAAAAACTGTTGTTCGTGGTACGTCCTACCTACGTAGTCATGAATAGAAGCTATAAATATCCCCGACTGTCCTTTATCTTTTAAAAAGACTTTTACCTGATCTTGAACCGGGTTTGGATAAGCCTGATTTGCAACTAAGTTGGCATTATCAATCTTAAAGGTAAAGTCGTGAAAATTATTTCTTTTATCTCGTTCTTGATAATTGGAATTGGGATCAAGAGAAGTGAATATTTGATATTCTCCTGTTCCATATTCCAATGGCAAAGGAATGCTAAATGTTTGCTCAAACGATTCGCCGCCTGGCTGTATTAAAACGGTTTCTTTATGGATCGTGAAAGTGAGACCGTTCGCATTATCCAATGATCTAATTCCAAAAGTAATTTCGACTTCTTGATCTTGGGTGATTCCTTCGTTTTCAAAAAAATAAGTAAGATCAATCACTTGACCTGAGGATATGGTATTGGGTAATTCTTTTATAGATTCTAAAGAAAAATCGGGGAAAAAATCACAATCGGTAATTAATTCGGATAGATCAGTAGTTTCCAGATAGAAATTCATGAGATCACTTTGCCCTTGGGTGAATTTTGATTGACATCTGGCAGGAGAGTAAGACATGATATTAGCGGGGTCTGGAACATACCTATCTCCATTGCTATCTACAACATTTGCTACAAAACTGCATCCGCTCAAACCAATTGCTCCTAAATTAGGATCAGCAGGGGTGTCGCAAATCATATCACCTGCTTCTGTACAATTAGACCCATTCACTAATTCAAATCCATGAAGCGATGCATGCGTGTGATATAATCCGAAAAAATGCCCAATTTCATGCGCCAAAACGGCTCCATTGGTACTGCAACCTTTTTGCATTAAAATAGATCGATCAGGTGCATCTGCCCACCACGGGAAGATAGAAATACCACAGGCAAATTGGGAAATTTGCTGATCGCCTATTTCATCTACATAAAATATATTAATAGTGTTAGGAACATGTTCTCTTGCATTTAACTCTCTATCAGATTCTGCTTTGGTATAGATCGTCTTGCCCTGAAGGGTACGAGGTGCCCCACATAGGAAAAATTCTAGCCCCGTATTTAAGAAAAAACGATTAACGGCATCTACCTCATCATATAACTTGGTAATATCAATATTAGAAGCCCCAGCTACTTCTTCCACAATGTGCATAGTAATACCTATACTTCGTCGTTCATTGCTTCTAGAGGTGGATTTTTTGCGCTTTTTGAATGCTTCAAAAGCGGCATGATCGAAGTTATGTTCAACAGTAGGGGTGCCACAATATTGAGCGAAAGCGACATTAATTGATGAGCAAAAGACAACTATTGCTAATATGGTTAAAAATTTGCTGTTCATCTTTAGAAGATTACGGTTTTAGAAAGTTGGGCAGACTTGTTTATAAACAACAAGTCATCTCTAACAAAGTTAACTATTCAATAGAGTGATTTTACAGTTAAGTGGTAGTTATGTCGTTTTTTTAACGATCTTTTAATAGAATAAATTTTCTGTTTTTTAGTAGGAAGAATTTAATTTCTGAGAGATCTTATCTGTAATTCTAAAATATTAGGGCTTTTGTCTAAAGAACCAAAGCTACAAGTACATTCTTTTATTATCTTTGTTACCATTACTAGTATAAAGATTACTTCCCCATTTTATGAAAAAAAGCTTGAAAGATTTATTTGGCGACCATCACGGATTGGATTCCAAGAGTGTGGCGTTCTTAATGAAGGCATTGGAAAAGAATAACTTGCCGGGGTTTGATTATATCGAGTTCAAACAAGCCCTTTCTGCTCTATCCGAAATGGATATGGACTTGGCGACTGCCATTAAATCGACCTTTGTTACGGGTTCTACGGTAGGTTTGACCAAAGAAAAATTATTGGAATCTGCTTTGCACTATGCTAAAATCATAGCGGAGGAAAAAGTGCAGTTTCAAAAAGCAGTAGAAAAGCAAATCCAGCAAAAAGTAGGGGGGAAGTTAAAAGAGGTAGAAAAACTAAAGAAACAGATCATAGAGCACCAAGCAAAAATAAAACAATTACAAGCACAAGTAGAAAAATTTCAAAAAACAGTTGATTCGGCAGATAGTCAAGTAGAGGCAGCTACGGAAAAAATAAAAGCCACTCAAACTGGTTTTGAACAGACACATAGAAGTATTTTAAATCAAATTGAGTTAGATATTGCTAACTTTGAAAAATATCTTTAGGTAGGGGACAGGAGTCAGGAGTCAGGGGACAGGTAATACAATCTGACTCCTGCCTCCTGACCCCTGACCCCTAAAAATTACACGAATGGCAAACGATCCTTTCAAGCCTAATAAACCTAAAACCTTCTGGCAAAAACCAGAAGGTGTAACTGGCGCCATCTTTCTATTAGCACTACTGGCAGGAGGTGGTTATTTAATTGCAACTTTTGGGAGTGTCTTGCTTGGTTTTGCAGGGAATGTCCTGTACCTGAGTTTTATGCTAATGGGCCTAGCTGCAATTGTTTATATGGTCCTTGATCCTAAGACAAGGGCAATGGTAGGGTATATGTACAAGAGTGTCATGCGGGCGATTACGGGTTTATTCGTAACGATAGATCCTATTGGTATTTTGAAAAATTATGTGGATGACTTGCAAGATAACTTGCGAAAAATGAGTTCGCAGATTGGGAAATTAAAAGGGCAGATGCGCAATTTGCAGGGCATTATGGAGGGAAATAGCAAAGAGATTGAAAAAAGTTTGCAATTAGCAAGCGTAGCCCAAAAGCAAGGCAAACAGCAGCAAGTAATTCTATCTACTAGAAAAGCAGCTAGACTAAAAGAGTCCAATGGCAAATATAAAAAGCTACATAGTAAGATGGAAATCATGCATCGTATCTTAGGGAAGATGTATCAAAACTCTGAAATCTTATTAGAGGATACCAAAGACCAGGTGCAATTGAAAGAGCAAGAATACAAGGCGATCAAAGCCTCTCATTCTGCCATGAAATCTGCTATGAGTGTTATCTCAGGCGATCCAGATAAACGGGCGATGTTTGACCAAGCCTTAGAGCATATTGCAGATGATGTAGCTGGTAAAGTAGGGGAGATGGAGCAATTTATGGATATGTCGGCTAATGTAATGAGTTCGATTGATTTACAAAATGGCGTTTTTGAAGAGCAGGGCATGAAAATGCTAGAAGAAATGGAAAAACAAAGTTCCTTATTATTAGAAGATACAGGAACCCTTGATTTAAATGAACCGGTGGCTAGACCAGAACCTCGAACTTCTTCGGGCACTAGTGATAACCAATATGATAATTTGTTTGGCTAAAGCTGGAAGGTTGTCAAAATAAAAAAGAGGTATCAAGAATTAATTCTTGATACCTTTTTTTTATTTTGATCTATGTTTGGAAAGTTCTTATCCCAAGTAAGACTTCAATGCATTTCTATTATAAGATTTTCGCAGTCTGCGAATAGCTCTTTCTTTGATCTGTCTAACCCGCTCGCGAGTTAAGCCATACAATTCTCCAATTTCCTCTAAGGTTAGTGATTTATGATTATTCAAACCATAGTAAGAGGATAATACTTCGACCTCTCTAGGAGAAAGAATAGATAACCCTTGTTGTACCTCTTCTTTTAAAGATTGATCCATCAAGCGACCATCAGGCGTCATATCTTGCTCACTGGAAATTAAATCCAACATGGTAGAATCTCCGTCTTCTCCGCTCAAAGGGGCATCTACAGATAAGTGACGACCATTGCCTTTTAGCATATTGGCCACCTCTTTTGACGTCATATTTAAAATGGAGGCTAATTCTTCGTTGGTAGGATTTCTTTCAAATTTTTGGACAAAGGAAAGAAAAGCTTCATTTACTTTATTATAGGAACCAACCTTGTTCAAAGGTAAACGAACGATCCGAGAATATTCTACAATCGCTTGCAGAATGGACTGACGAATCCACCAAACCGCATAGGAAATAAATTTAAATCCTTTTGTTTCATCAAAGCGTTTGGCAGCTTTCATCAAGCCCACATTCCCTTCATTGATTAAATCACTTAGGGAAAGCCCTTGATTTTGATACTGTTTAGCAACAGACACCACAAAGCGTAGATTGGACTTGGTTAAAATTTCTAATGCTGATTCATCTCCCTCTCGAATACGACGAGCCATTTCCGCTTCTTCCTCTGCGGTCAGCATAGGTATTTTACCAATATCATTGAGATACTTGTCTAAGGCAAGACTCTCTCTAGTGGTTATTTTATTGGTAATTTTTAGTTGACGCATAGGACTTTTGGTTAGTTGTTGGAATTCGCATATTAAAATACGTTCTCAATTCTCAAAAGTTACTGCTCGTTTTCTTCTGTTTTGCTAAAAACTTGACTTTTTTACAGAAAAAATTTATATAGCAGGTTCCTCTATCAAGTACAAAAAATCCTGCCAAAAAGTTTCTGCCTAACCTATTTCTAGTAGCTTTTTCCTAGTGATCCTTTCTATAATTCTGACCTGAAAATACAATAAAAACTTGCATTTAAAGAATAAATAAAGTAAAAATGTTTGTTTTCCAATTTATTTTAAATATGGCTAAATAAGATTTATATTCTTCATCATACGTATGTGTCAAGAATAATAAAAATGTTCTTTTTTGGGAAAGAGAAAGTGGAG
>CALJIQ010000376.1 GCA_937973995.1 uncultured Saprospiraceae bacterium | reverse complement strand
AAAGAATTATTGAACAAATATTTAGTATTTAAATTTGATTGTTTTTAGACCTACTTTATTTTTAATTTCCCACCTTATTTTTAAAAACTAAAAGTAATCGTGTTAAAAAGGCGGATTTTAGTATCATTGTGACAGTAATTTTGGTTGGGAAAATGATTGCTTGCCAATTGTGGTTTACAGGTCTCGAAAATATTGTTACAGGATTCCGTATGATTTTCCGAAGCAACATTATTAGGCTCGTACATAGCTAAGTGTACAGTAGTGTGAAATTATGTTATCTCGATTTTTGCAGTCAACTATTTTTTCTAAAATAGTTGACTGCAAAAATCAGAGCTAACACAATAACGTTTTACTGACGATACGGACTTATAAAAAACATACAATGGAGCAGCAATTAAAAAATCTACAAAAAGAATTACAAGGCGCCTTAGCGTATGATACCCTCCATCGGACCATTTATTCGACAGATGCTTCCGTCTATCAAGAACAACCACTTGCCGTAGCTTTCCCAAAAAATGAAAAAGATATTAAAACCTTAATTCGTTTTGCTCAAGAACAGGGCACTTCTTTAATTCCCAGAACAGCAGGCACTTCGTTGGCGGGACAATGTGTGGGGGCAGGGATCGTGGTGGATGTCTCCAAGCACTTCACCAACATATTGGAATTGAATAAAGAAGAAGCTTGGGTACGCGTTCAACCTGGGGTGGTTCGAGAAGAGTTAAATGCCTTCCTTCAGCCGTATGGGTTATTTTTTAGCCCTATTACCTCTACTGCCAATCGGGCGATGATCGGTGGGATGGTCGGTAATAATTCTTGTGGCACAACTTCCATTGAATATGGTTCTACTAGAGACCATGTGCTAGAATTAAAAACCTTATTGAGTGATGGGTCCGCAGTTGTTTTTAATGCAATAGAGAAAGCGGAGTTTGAAGAAAAACTACAATTAGATACCCTCGAAGGAATGTTGTATCGGCATATATTGGTGGAGTTGGGAGATACCCTTCACCAAAAGAATATCAAAGAGCATTTTCCTAAACCTTCTATACACAGGAGAAATACTGGCTATGCGGTTGATTATTTATTGAAAACGGAGATTTTTAATGAAGACGGAATTCCATTTAATTTTTGCAAACTGTTATGCGGCTCTGAAGGAACCTTGGCTTTTACAACGGAAATCAAAATTCATTTAGATCGGTTGCCTCCCCCGCATGATATAGTCGTAGCTGCGCACTACCACACGATTCAGCATAGTATGGAGGCAGCGCAATTTGCCATGCAGCATCAACCTTCGGCTTGTGAGTTGATGGATAAAATTATCTTGGATTGCACCAAGGATAATATCGAACAAAGTAAAAATAGGCAATTCGTAGAAGGCGATCCCAAAGGCGTTTTGTTAGTGGAGTTTAGAGGCAATAGCCCAGCAGAAGCAGAGGCAAAAGCGGATGATTTAATAAAGGATATGAAAAAAAGAGGGAAGGGCTATGCCTTCCCAAAAGTATATCCACCACAAACGAAAGGGGTGTGGAAATTGAGGAGCGCAGGCTTAGGCTTACTAGCAAATATCCCCGGTGATAAAAAAGCGGTGGCCTGTATTGAAGATACTGCTGTTGCATTAGAAGACCTCCCTAATTATATCGAGGAGTTTGAAGAAATGATGCAAGGCTTTGGGCAACGATCTGTTTATTATGCCCATGCAGGGGCAGGAGAAATTCACCTTCGTCCGATCTTGAATTTAAAGAAAGCAGAAGACATAAAACAGTTCTACCAAATAAGCGAAGCAACGGCTAAATTGGTTAAAAAATACAAAGGCTCTCTTAGTGGAGAACATGGAGACGGACGGGTCAGAGCCGCATTTATCCCTCTGATGGTAGGAGAAGAAAACTACGCACTTTTTAAAAGAATTAAAGAGACTTGGGATGCCAAGGGAATTTTTAATCCTGGCAAAATAGTGGATGCCCCACCGATGAATACCTCCTTGCGTTATCAACCCGAACAAGACACGCCTGCCTTTGCGACGGTTCTAGATTTTTCGGAGGTAGGAGGCATTTTAAGAATGGCAGAAAAATGTAATGGCTCAGGGGACTGTAGAAAATTACCACTGGCTGGAGGCACCATGTGTCCTAGTTATCATGCAACTCGAAATGAAAAAGAAACGACTAGGGCAAGAGCGAATACCTTGCGCAATTTCCTCACCCAAAATACAAAGCCCAATCCCTTCGATCATGAAGAAATAAAAGAGGTATTGGACTTATGTTTGTCCTGCAAAGGCTGTACCTCCGAATGTCCTTCCAATGTCGATATATCCAGCATGAAAGCGGAATTTCTACACCAATATTACCAAACACACGGCGTTCCATTACGGGCAAAAGCCTTTGCGAATATCACCCAACTAAACAATCTTGGGGCAATGCTACCAGGGGTAAGTAATTTATTTTTAAAAGGGAAAGCAGCGAGTGCCATCATCAAAAAAGTACTGAACATTGCTCCCCAACGCAGCTTACCACCTTTGCAAAAAACGACTCTAAGAAAGTGGTTTCAAAAGCATGGAACCACCAGTAAGCGGATGACTCAAAGTCATCCGCTTACTAAGGAGGTTAAGGGAGAAGTATTTTTATTTTGTGATGAATTCACTAACTACAACGATACCCAAATTGGAATAAAAACGGTTCAATTGCTAAACCATTTAGGCTATAGGGTGAATATGGTCCAACACCCCGAAAGTGGACGAGCAGCTATCTCCAAAGGATTATTGCCAATGGCAAAAGACTATGCCATAAAAAATGTATCCATATTTAAACAGCTCGTTACTGAAAAAATACCCCTCATCGGAATTGAGCCTTCTGCCATCTTGAGTTTTCGAGACGAGTATCCTAGATTAGTGAGCAAGGCAGAACAAGCAGCCGCTAAACAACTAGCCCAGCACACTTTTTTGATCGATGAATTTTTAGCCGCAGAATTCCAAAAAGGAAATATAGATGCTAGTCCGTTTACTAAAGCGTCAAAACAAATATTACTACATGGACACTGCCATCAAAAAGCATTAGCAAGTGTCAATCCTACTGCATGGATTTTATCCATTCCTAAAAATTATTCCGTAGAAGTCATCCCCTCAGGTTGCTGTGGTATGGCAGGTTCTTTTGGCTATGAAGCAGAGCATTACGATATTAGTATGCAAGTTGGAGAGCAGGTCTTATTCCCGGCTGTTAGAAGTGCAAATTCGGATACGCTGATTGCCGCACCTGGTACCAGTTGTCGGCATCAGATATTGGATGGAGTAGGGCGGAAGGCGTTGCATCCTGTGGAGATTTTAATGGATGCGCTTGGAGAGGTTATATAAAACTATCATCCAACTACTTCCTCTTTAACAGCAGTTGCTTTTTTGCTACTTTTTTGAAACACCAAAAAGCCATCATCCAATTTTCCTTTCCCAATCATTTTACGATCAGCAAAATAATTTTGCTTTAACTTCCAAGGTAATTCATTCCCTTGTTTGGGAAGATCATCCACATATCGCAAGATATAACTGGAATTAAAATCTACAAAAGGAATTAATTCTAGATTGGGATTATTTTGTTCTGGATAACAGGCAGCATAGCCATGTTTAGCCATGTGATTTAATAACCTAGCAACAAATTTACTGGTCAAATCACATTTTAAAGTCCAAGAGGCATTGGTATAGCCAAAGGCGAGGGCTAGGTTGGGTAAGCCGCTGAACATCATGCCTTTATAAGTAATTAGCTTACCTTTGTCTACTGATTTTCCATCAACAGATAGCTCAATATTGCCAAAATGAATGAGCTGCAAACCCGTAGCTGTTACGATAATATCCGCTTCCAATTCTTCTCCAGATTGTAGTAATATTCCTTTCTCGGTAAAGGTGTCAATATGATCCGTAACAACGGTTGCTTTTTCAGATTTAATGGCTTCAAAGAAATCACTATCGGGCGCTAAACAGACTCGTTGATCCCAGGGATTATATTTTGGCGTAAAGTGCTTTTTGATATCATAGTCTTCCCCTAGTTCCTTTTTAACGCCACCAATCATCATCTTTGCCATGAACTCCGGGTAGCGTTTACATAACCAATAAGTAAAACGACCCATCGTGATTTTCTTCCATCGGATTAGCGAGTATGCTACTTTAGAAGGTAAATATTTATTGAAAAAATTCGCCATTTTATCTTTGGCAGGAGCTGAAACCATATAGGTAGGAGACCGCTGTAACATCGTTACATGGGAGGCTTTCTCGGTTAGCGAAGGAATGAGGGTAACCGCCGTTGCACCACTACCGATCACCACCATTTTTTTGTTCGAGTAGTCTAGCGTTTCTGGCCATTGTTGCGGATGAATAATCTCCCCTTTAAAAGAATCCATTCCTTTAAAGTCAGGTGTGTAGCCACGGTCATAATTGTAATAGCCCGTACAGCCAAACACGAAGTTAGCAGTGTAGGTTTGTTGCTCTCCTCCAGATAAGGTTTCTATCTGCCAATGAGCTTGATCAGAAGACCAATTGGCAGACACGACTTTTGTTCCAAAATGGAGGTGTTTTTCCAATTGATAATCTTTCACTGCTTCCTTCAAATATTTCATAATAGAAGGTCCATCCGCAATCGCCTTTGGATCAGTCCACGGACGAAAGGAAAATCCCAAGGTGTACATATCCGAATCAGAACGAATACCGGGATACTTAAATAAATCCCAAGTACCCCCTATGTTTTCTCTACCTTCTAAAATCGCAAAGGTTCTGTCGGGACATTCCGTCTGTATATGATAAGCGGCACTAATACCAGAGATACCTGCCCCAATAATAACAACATCGAAATGATTCTTGTATCCTTTATCCATTATGATCGTTTTGTAGTTGAGATAGGTTTTGTGATTGTATAGTGTTTTGTTGTAAGGTGGGGTTTTTATAAAAGTAAGCCCCACCACAGCACCACAAAACCAAAACACCTATATAAAATACTAAAGTTAGAGGAATTCCCTATAAAAATAAAAAATATCTTATTTTATTGCGAAAATTCGCTTTTAACAAATTCAAAACCACCAATGCAAATAAAAAAAGCGGTCATAACAGCAGCGGCAAGAGGCACTAGATTATATCCTGTTGGAGATACGGTACAAAAAGCGATGCTGCCATTAGCGGATAAGGATGGCGTGCACAAGCCCATTATTCAAATAATAGCAGAAGAGGCTTTTTCAAGTGGGATAGAAGAAATTTGCTTGATTTGCGCGCCAGGAGATAAAGAACGATATATTCAGGCTTTTCAAACCTTAAAAGGAAATTTGGAAAGAGCTTTTGGTGGGGCTACTTGGGCCTTACAGCAAGCAGAGAAAATTTCTTTTTTATTAGCGCACCTTACTTTTATTGTACAAGAAGAGACCAAGGGCTATGGGCATGCGGTGTGGTGTGCAAAGGATTTTGTTGGATCAGAGCCTTTCCTTTTATTGTTAGGAGATCATTTATATACCTCGAATATAGCGGCTTCTTGTGCCGAACAATTAGTTGCCTTAGCCACAGAAGAAAACTGTGCGGTATCCGCTGTGAATGCTACGCCAGAACATTTCATTACCCAATACGGAACAGTGAGAGGAAGACATAATGGAAAAGTAGGCGTATTTGAAATCGAGCAGATTATCGAAAAACCCTCCTTGAGTGAAGCAGAACTACAATTAATGACACCGGGCATTAGAGCGGGGCATTACTTGTGCTTCTTTGGCATGCACGTATTGACGCCAGAGATATTTCCCATTTTAGAAAAAGCCATTAAAGACTCCAAAACAGGGAGAGATATACAACTGACCACTGCTCAAAAAAAGCTAGTAAAGAAACAGAAATACTTGGCTAAAATAATTGACGGACGCAGATTCAATTTGGGCAATCATTTTGGGTGGCTCGAAGCCCAAATCGCCTTTGGTTTAAAAAGCCCTCAATCTAATGAGTTGTTATCTAGTTTGGTTACCCAGTTGGCTGAAGCGCAGCAGGTTTGATTTATTCGGTGGACGGGGATTTGCTGGATGTTTTTTTGTTTCCCGCTAAGTCTCGCAAAGGTTTCGCAAAGTAACGCTAAGTTAGACCTTTGCGAGACTTAGCGAAACCTTAGCGGGAAAACACATCAAGTATCTTCTCATATGCCGAATACTAAATCCCAGCTGCATAATTCTCAATTCTACATTCTCAATTCTCAATTAAAAAAAGTTTTCCCTAAGTGAATCCATTTATACAAACTATTACCAGCCAAAAAGCCAACCATAGAAATCGCTCGTTCTTTAAAATTTGCGAGAAAAAGAAATTGGCTACCTTATTAAAAGAACTAGATGAGTTAGAACAATTTCGGCAACAAACAGAGAATCTGTACGAGCGAGTCCGAGCCTGTTTATTTTTATATGCAGCCTATCGTTTTGTGGTACCTACCTATGCAACTATTCCTAGCATTGGAAAGCTGCCCATTAAAGGCGTAGGAGATATATTAAAAAGACGATTTGAAGATGCCATTTCTTTATTAAGAACTGATTCCAAATTAAATGGGACTGTCGCAAGTGCCTTAGCGGAAGCCTACCATCAAAGAGCCTTTCAAATACTAGCAGAGCAAGTGAAAAAGAGTGTCCGTACAACGGCTGGCAACCAATGGATGTTTAGGGGAGGCTATACAGAAGAGCATCCGATTCGCATACATCCTTCCTTATTAAAATTGTCTGAGCAAACTTCCTTGTTTCCGATCTTGGAAGAAAAGACTTCGGTTAGAATGGACTTGACCCATAGTGGCTGGTCCGATATTTTCTTTTTGGGAATGGATTATCCAGAAGGCGCACGAGTGATTAATGTCTCTGTGGACTTAGGTGTCTTTGGAAGAGATAAACAAATCCGTCCCCCCATCCAAGCCTATGTGCGGGTGATTACTGAGCCTATCATTCGATTGACGAGTATTGACTTGGGAATTACGAAAGACATTTCAGACTTAGAAGACTTATTCAATTTTGGAAATGATTATTTGAGTTTATTAAAAGCAGGAGTGATTGCTTCTGGTTTTATACCTCCTTCTTTTGAAGGCACACAGCAGTCGCTTTCAGAATTACTTAGTAAGATGATTGCGCCCAATATGGGATTGGAATTAGTGACGATGGTAAATGATATTCCCAAAGGGTCTCGTTTTGCCGTATCTACCAATTTATTAGGAGCAATTATTAGTGTGATGATGCGGGCCACGCAACAGACCAAACACCTGCATGGAAAATTATTAGAACAAGAACGACGATTGGTAGCCGCAAGAGCGATTTTAGGAGAATGGCTAGGTGGGTCTGGTGGCGGCTGGCAAGATTCAGGAGGGGTATGGCCTGGTATCAAAGCCATTGAAGGAGCCTTAGCTAATGTAGGAGATCCTGAATATGGCATTAGCAAAGGTTGTTTATTGCCTACGCATAGATTACTCAATAAGTCAGATATGCATCCTGAATTAGCTCATCGTTTGAGTGAAAACCTAATGCTAATGCACGGTGGCATGGCGCAGAATGTAGGGCCGATTTTAGAAATGGTAACGGAAAAATACCTACTTCGCTCTAGCCAAGAATGGAAGGCGAGACTAGCCACTAATTCCATTTTTGAAGGTATTTTGGAAGCTCTTAAAAAAGGAGATATACCCGAATTAGCCAAACAAACTTCTTATAATTGGGACTATCCCATTAAAACCATTATCCCTTGGGCAACGACCCATTATACAGAAATGATTATTGCTAAAGCCAAAAAGACATTCAAAAAAAACTATCTAGGTTTTATGATGTTGGGCGGCATGTCTGGCGGGGGTATGGGGATGTATGTAAAAAATAAAAACGCTGATTCCACTAAGCAGCAAGTATTGGATATTTTAAAGGAATCCAAAGCGGCTTTACAAACGGCGATGCCTTTTGCCATGGAGCCAGTTGTTTATAATTTTAAAATAAATAACAAAGGTTCCTTTTGTAATTTACTAGAACACGAACAGGCTTTTTTACCCTATCGGTATTACGGTTTGCAAATTTCCAATTTAGCTAAATTAGAGGCAGCCACCATTGCGCACCAGCGGAAAATGGAGGTCGAATTATTTACTAAAAAACTAAAAGGAGAACAAACCAATCATTCATTATTACGCACCTTAGTGAGTAATCTTTTTCAAGTATCGGATGCAGGACAAGGCGCTCAAAAAAAGGCGCAAAATGAACTAGCCGAAAAAATCAAAAAAGAGAATGGGTTCGACCTTATTCAACACGAACAAATACGAGAAGATTTATATAAAGGTAGAATCAGCCTATGGAATAATCGACTGTCAAATGAGACCACGATAGAGGATGTCGGTACAAAAGATATTACAAAAAGTACTAGTATTAAAACTTCTGCTAAAGGTATCAAAGCCATTAAAGGAGGCAAGGTAGCCGTATTAACGCTTGCAGGTGGGGTAGGAAGTAGGTGGACCAAAGGGGCAGGGGTGATTAAAGCCTTGAATCCCTTTGCTCAATTTGGCGATCAGCATCGAAGTTTTTTAGAAGTTCATTTGGCAAAATCACAGCAAATCGCCCAACAATATGGGACGCCACCCGCTCATTTGATTGCTACGAGTTACCTGACCTATGATGCCATTTCCAAAGAATTAGAGCGAGCGAACCAATATGATTATTCAGGAAAAATTTACCTCTCTAAAGGCAAATCTATTGGTCAACGATTTATACCAATGGTTCGTGATTTACGATTCTTATGGGAAGAGATGCCTCAGGAAGTATTAGATGAAAATAAAGAAAAAGTAAGGGCAGCTGGTCGAGCTGCTTTGCGAGGATGGGCGCAGTCGAAAGGAGAAGGCAAAGACTATGTGGACAATCTTGCCAACCAACGATTCAGTCCCTTGGGTCATTGGTATGAAGTGCCAAATTTAATTAGAAATGGCGTATTGGCTCAACTATTACAAGATCAACCACAGATAGAAACATTGCTATTGCATAATGTAGATACCCTAGGTGCCAATTTAGACGCAGCAATTCTATCTAAGCATCTCGCTTCCAAAAACATGCTCACCTTTGAAGTCGTACCTAGACGCTTTGAAGACAAAGGCGGTGGTTTGGCGGTCGTAAATGGGAAGGTCAGATTACTGGAAGGTCTTGCCCAACCTAGAGAAGAGGATGAATTAAAGTTGAGTTATTATAATTCCATGACGACTTGGATACAAATTGACCAACTACTAGCTTGGTTTGGATTGACTAAAAAAGACCTACAAAAATCGCCTACCTTCTTAGATGAAAAAGTACGGCAAGCCGCCCAACGGATGCCAAGTTATGTAACCATCAAAGAAGTAAAATACCGTTGGGGACATGGACAAGAAGATATATATCCAGTTGCCCAAATTGAAAAATTATGGAGTGATATGTCTGCATTGACAGATGTATCTTGTGGGTATATCGTGGTACCCAGAAAGCGAGGCCAACAATTAAAAGATCCTGCTCAATTAGATGCTTGGGTGACGGATGGTAGTCGAGGTTTTGTGGCGGAACTTTGTGGCTGGGGGAAATTCATGTGAAATGTTATCATCCGCGAATCAGATTGGCTCAATGCCAATCTGATTCGCCATGTCCACCCTAACCTCACTTCAAGTGCAAGGCCATTGCCAAAGGAAAAGCCAACCGCTCTCCATTCGCTCGTTCAAAAAGAATTTCATTAAAATAGACACTAGTTTGAGGAGGTATATTATCTAGGTGGGTATTAATATCATATCGGTCTGGATTATCGGTAATATATCGAACGATCTCTCCTTTCTCTGGAACAATGGTAATGGTCGTTTGTAATAATTTTACCTTTTCCTCTCCTAGTTGTATTTCAAATGGATTCCGATAATTAATGTAATCATCTAACCAATAACAGGTTTTATCCAATACCGTACTCAAGCCTCTCGATTTGATGACGGGTGGCAAAATATCAAAATCATAAAACTCAGGAAAGGTGTGTACGGCATATACTTTATCCACCAAAATATGGGTTTGATCAATGTCTGAAAATTCTATAAAATTGTCCCCTGGATTAACCACTCGTCTAATGGTTTTAAAATTAGGGATATGTACTATTTTAGCTGATCCGCTAGATTGGTAATGCTCGAATAATTCTTGATTTTTTACATCCGTTGTATCCATTTTTACGATAGGTCCTTCCTGCACTCCATTGTGTAATTGAAATCTAAAATTAGAAGTAGCCAATTGGATAGGACGATCTAGTTTATCAATTGGGTCTTCCACTAATTCCAAAGCTATATACAATCGAACCCTTCTACCATTCAATACAAAAGGGGGAATTCCATTGGAGAATTCAGGACTGATAATCTGTTCCGAAATATCTTCTTTCTCATAAATAAAAATAGAAATGAAGTCCCCTACATTGGCTTCCGCTATTAAACCATCCAAACAATGATAGGTATCTAGAATAGAAGGATGTTGATTTTTTCGGAGGAAATAACAATTCATATCCCACCGTTTTCTATCCCAAAAACCCACGCTAAATTCAAAGGAAATAAATTCATCATTCTTATACAATAGAGGCACTTCTTTTCTCAATAGATTTTTAAAAGTAGCCGTATCTATTTGGATTCGAGGCTCTGTTAAAGAGCGATCTACATGGCGTTCCCAATCTCCCCATTTGAAGAGGTATTTATTGTTTTTGAAAACAGGTTTGGCAACGGTTAGATCATCAATTTCTTTATATTTTTCCTTATTAATTAGCTTTTCCCAAAAGATATTGGCTTTTTCAATGGCCGTATTATTGCGAGCAAAGGAAGTACCAACTCTAATTTTTGTGAAAAAACGTCTATGAAGTCTAGTATCTAAGGACAGCCACAATTCAAAATCTTCCTCCAGTTGATTTAATTGGGAGGGTAGGCAGTCCTCCTCCAATTCACAAAATATGGGTAATCCTTCTGCTGTTAAAATTACCGCATGCACATCGGTTACGTCAAGTTGTTGACCTTTATAAAACAAATTCCATTCAGCATTGGCTAATTTTTTAACTTTCGATCTAGGAACTTCATAAAAGGGAGCGGAAAACTCTTGGCTAGGTTCTAAGTAGTAGATTGTCAGGTCTGCCCATTGAAGATAATGCGTGGGCAGTGGCGTGGTGGTTCCAAGTAATTGGGAAAATTCGACGGTTTCTACTACTTCTACAGCCACAGCCTGCTGCGTAAGATCTTTTTCTGACCAGTAATCCTCTGGTATGTGGGTGCTGAATTGCCATAAGAACACCAAAATGAGTCCTCCTTTGAGTAGATTCAATGCCCAAGGAGGTAATTTTGCAGTTTTTTTGTATGGATTTTTTTTTGGCATAAAGAGTTCCAATCAATTTGAAATCGCTCTCACTAAAATAAGGATTATTTGAATTATATATTTCACTATTTGCAAATTATTAACAGGAATTTTGCTGATAATAACGGATTGCGTACCCAAGACTCTAATAGGGCAGGATGGGAAAACGGATTCAACGGATGAGACGGATCAAACGGATTTCTAAGCAGGACATGTGCTATTATGTCTTGTATGGTATCTCAAAAGAAGGTATTGGAGGAATACCTAGCCTATAAACTATATAATGAATTAACTGAAGGTAGCTACAAAGTGCAATTATTAAGAGTAATGAGCCATAACATCTAACCTGCTACGGGAAATTAGCGGATTCAATTTTTACAGCAAGACTGCCTAATTATTCCGATATTGCAATTTTTTTAATAAATCCCGTAATTATGGCAGAAGAGCAGAAAAAACAGAACCAGTTAAATATAGAACTACCAGAAGAGGTGGCGGAAGGCATTTATTCCAATTTAGCGATCATTTCCCACTCCAATTCTGAGTTTGTCATAGATTTTGTGCGCTTAGTACCCAATGTACCTAAAGCCAAAGTAAAATCTAGACTCATCCTCACGCCACAGCACGCCAAACGCTTGTTAAAAGCATTGACCGACAATGTCCATAAATTTGAAGCGCAGCACGGCCATATCAAAGAATCCGACCATCCAATGATGCCGCCTTTGAATTTTAAGCCGAAAGCGCAAGCGTGATTTTAATGATGAATTTTGAATGATTGAATTTTGAATGTTGGGTACATTCAAAATTCAGCATTCAACATTCAACATTATAAGGTCTTCACTTCACTCACCAATTTAGAAATAGAATCTTTCGCATCTCCAAATAACATGCGGGTCTTATCGTGGAAGAACAA
>CALJIQ010000375.1 GCA_937973995.1 uncultured Saprospiraceae bacterium | reverse complement strand
ACTCTAAAAACACAATTTGGTAAACACATAGACACATAGATCACATAGTTAGATGTATAAAAAATTAATTCTTAATTTTTTATACATCTGAAAACTCTGCGTCTCCGCGCCTCTGCGTTCATTTTTGACTTTTTAGAGTAGACTCATTGTTCCATTGTCTCATTGTTCCATTGTTCCACGGACAATGAGACAATGAAACCATAGAACAATGAGACAATGAAACAATACACCATTTTGAACATTTTTATCATTTTTTTGCTGAAATATTAACAGATTCGACCTATATTTACACTAATTTGCGAAAACATCAATCTGTTGAATGAATAATATAGTTACCCAGCGTTTTGTGAAGTGTGTGAAGCAATTGAAAGAGGATAAGGTGGTGCGGTCCATGCGTCAATTTGCGATGTCGGTGGATTATTTGCCCCAAAGTTTGAGTGAAATTTTGAAAGAAAGAAGAGATGTAACCATTGAGTTATTGCGAAAATCGGTAGATCACTATAAATTCAATCCATTCTATTTATTTACGGGAGAGGGGCCGCTATTCATGACGGAGGAAGACAACCAAAATTATAGAGTATTAACCGTTGTCACCAATGCAGGAAACGAAGAAAAGATCATACATGTGCCAGACTCTGCGCATGATAGTTATGCCAACCAATCCGACAATCCGGTTTTTATACAAGAATTACCTACCTTCTCTTTGCCAGAGGACAAATATCGCATGAGTACCCACCGATCTTTCGGATTAGCGGGAGATGGAATGGAACCCACTTTGTTTGAAGGAGATAAAGTCGTCTGTAATTTCCTTGACCCCACTTTATGGGAAACGGGTATTAAGGACAGCTATGTGTATGTGATTGTTACCAAATCGGATGTTTTGATCAAACGGGTTATCAATCATTTAAAAGAGGATAAACAACTAGAATTACTTTCTGATAATAGTTTTTACCAACCTTATCGAATTGGGCTAGGCGAGATACGAGAGCTCTGGTATGTACGTGCCAAGATCAGTCCTTTTCTTCCTTCCCCACAAAACATCAGCAACCTCATCCGAGATGAAATGCTGGAAATGCGCAAGGTCATGGGCGATCAATCTCGCATGATTCAAGATTTGCAATTGATGATTAATCGGATGAATGAAAGGATTTGAAAAATGGCGTTTCGTGGCCTTTTGATTGCGCGGACATTTAATACAGGGGTAGAGAAATTAATAGGAAAGTTTTTTAAAATACCAACCTGCCTGTACCGCAGGAGAATTACCTCCTGTTCTGTTGAATCATAACAATCTCATCAGCGAAATCAAAAAAAAAATCAGCGAAATCTGCGATTCAAAATAAGTACTTTTACAACCGATTTTTTAATTCAACTATTTTCATGAGTTTCCTAGAAGAGATAGAACGACGAAGAACCTTTGGTATAATCTCTCACCCAGATGCGGGTAAGACGACTTTGACGGAAAAGCTACTATTGTTTGGTGGGGCCATCCAAACTGCGGGGGCAGTAAAATCCAACAAAATAAAGAAAAGTGCGACTTCGGATTTTATGGATATTGAGCGACAACGGGGGATTTCTGTCGCTACCTCGGTGATGGCCTTTGATTATAGAGGAAAGAAAATCAACATCTTAGATACCCCCGGTCACCAAGATTTCCAAGAAGATACCTTTCGTACTTTGACGGCGGTAGATAGTGTGATTGTGGTGATTGATGTCGCGAAAGGGGTGGAAACGCAAACGGAGAAACTGGTAAAGGTATGTCGAATGCGGGATACGCCTATTATTGTTTTTATCAATAAGTTAGATAGAGAAGGTAAAGATGCTTTTGATTTGATCGATGAATTGGAGGAAAAATTAGGCCTGTTGGTTCGTCCTTTAAGTTGGCCAGTGGGGATGGGGCAAGATTTTCAAGGCGTTTATAATATATATGAGCAGAAGCTAGTCTTATTCCGACCGCACAGCAAACAGCAGCAGGAGGAGATTATTGAAATTAAAGATTTGAGTAGTGAAGAATTAGACACCCAAGTAGGGGAACGAGCTGCGAATAAACTGCGAGAGGAGATTGATATGATTAATGAGGTCTATCCAGATTTTGATAAAAATGATTATCTGGAAGGGATACTGTCGCCTGTATTTTTTGGAAGTGCGATCAACAACTTTGGGGTAAAAGAACTATTGGATTGTTTCGTAGATATTGCACCCACACCCCTTCCACGAATTACCGAAGAAAGAGAGATCAATCCAGAGGAAGAAAAATTTTCGGGTTTTGTGTTTAAGATTCATGCCAATATGGATCCGAAGCACCGAGACCGTGTGGCGTTCCTAAGAATTTGCTCAGGCACCTTTATGCGTAATACCAATTATTATCATGTACGTGCCGATAAGAAAATGAAGTTTTCTAATCCCACCAGTTTTATGGCTGCTAAAAAGTCGATTGTGGAAGAAGCGTATCCCGGAGATGTGGTAGGCTTATACGATAGCGGCAACTTTAAAATTGGAGATGCCCTGACAGAAGGGGAGACTTTACATTTCAAAGGAATTCCTAGTTTCTCTCCCGAACAATTCAGATATGTATTGAATAAAGACCCCATGAAGTCTAAGCAATTGAATAAAGGCTTAGTGCAATTAATGGATGAAGGGGTTGCTCAATTATTTACCAAAGAAATCGGTAATCGCCAGATTATCGGTACCGTAGGTGCGTTACAATTTGATGTTATCCAATATCGACTTAAACACGAGTACGGTGCTTCTTGCGCCTACGAACCCATCAACTTACACAAAGCCTGTTGGGTGAGTTGTGAGGAGGAGGAAAAGTTCAAGGAATTTTTTAGTCGTCGAAAGCGAGATATGGCGAAGGACAAAGATGGCAACTGGGTGTTTTTAGCGGAGTCGGCGTGGGCATTGAAAATGGCACAGGAGAACTTTCCCGATGTGGCATTTCATTTTACTAGTGAGTTTTGATAACTATCCCAACCGTCCATCCTGCATCACCACTTTCCGATCACTCATATTTGCCAACCCTTCATTATGCGTAACAATCACAAAGGTTTGTTGGAAATCGTCTCGTAATTGAAAAAGGAGATTATGTAGTTCTTCAGAGGAAGCGGTATCTAAATTACCCGTTGGCTCATCGGCGAAGATAACTTCTGGGGAATTAATGAGCGAGCGAGCTACAGCTACTCGTTGTTGCTCTCCACCCGATAATTGGCTTGGCTTATGAGTGAGTCGCTCGGACAGCCCCAAGT
Source organism: uncultured Saprospiraceae bacterium (assembly GCA_937973995.1). Lineage (GTDB taxonomy): Bacteria > Bacteroidota > Bacteroidia > Chitinophagales > Saprospiraceae > JAFMDF01. Next base: position 564 of record CALJIQ010000375.1, on the reverse strand, counting down.
AAGCTAGTAATTCTTTCGCTTTTTTTTCTACCTCTGCAATAGGTGTTTTTTTAATAAAGGCAGGAATGCAAACATTCTCCAACGCATTGAACTCTGGTAGGAGATGATGAAACTGAAAAATAAATCCTATATGCTCATTCCTAAATACGGCAATTTCCTTTGAATCTAGATTAGAAATATCTCGCCCATTGAATAAGACGGTTCCCTTATCCGCTTGATCGAGGGTGCCTAAGATATGCAATAAGGTGCTCTTACCCGCTCCTGATTTTCCGACGATGGAAACTATCTCCCCTTTATCAATGGAGACATCTACGCCTTGTAACACTTTGAGTGCGCCGTAAGATTTATGAATGTTTGTTGCTTGTAGCATCTTTGTGATTGGTGACTGGTGATTAGGGCTGAAAAGAGAAATAATTTAATGCCTAAGTAGTGTGACATTATTAATTATTGATTATTAATTATTTTCCAGACGCTACTGAACACGCCTAATTAGCTAATAATCAGTAATTAATAATCAATCAACTGAAAAGCAAAGTTGTTAACTTATTTTTGTCAGACTACTTA
>CALJIQ010000374.1 GCA_937973995.1 uncultured Saprospiraceae bacterium | reverse complement strand
CAGCGAAATATAGATTTTCTGCCCCCAAAAGACCCTTTCCCGTCACGTAGCGCAGCGAAGTGACGGGTTTTACAAAAAGTGTATAGTAGTTTGAGTATTTGGTTAAGGCAATTGCCCTAACGCCTAATGGAAGAACGATGTCAGTTTGGTCGCTCGACGAATACTCCTCCATGTTTTTTGACGGCTGATGCAGCAAATTCTTCAGCCATGTGGAATGCTTATTTCACGATGATTTATTTCATCGTTATTGGTGATACGCCAGAAATTTAATTTACTAATAATGTTGCCTCTTAAATAGGGGCAACATTTTTTAGTTCTATTATTTTTTCCTCCAACCAGTTACGTAATACTAATGGATTTGTAATAGCTAATTGCGATTCAACTTTTTGAATCTTTGCTAAATCATGGGATTGGTTGATAATTAAAGTTAGCAATTTTTCAGTTAATGCTATAAAATTAAGATTAGCTTGAATTTTTAAATTGGATAATTTATCATTTCTATTCATCAATTTTTTGAAAGAATTCATTTCATACTTTAATGGCTGTTGATATTCCTTCTTTCCATTGATTACTCCTTCGAAGTAAGCTCGGATTAGTAGACTTTTAATTTTACGTAAGTAATGGAGATTATTTACAGGCTTTAACCTGCTCAAGTGAAGAATAACTTTTTCGTAGTCTTTCTGGAATATGGCGTCATAGGCATAAACCAAAGGAACTAAAAATTCGCCTATCTCAATAGGTAGATATTTTTTATGAGTTTTAATAAACTCAATAGTCCACTCTCTGGATTCTAATTTAAATCCAATCGCACAAATACTAAAAAATTCAACATCTCTCATTTTGCCATTGATGACGAATAGCTTTTCCTGAATGGCTAGTTTGTATAGTGACAGTGCTTCTGAGAATCCAACTTCTTTTTGAATTAGTTCATTAGAAAAAGAAAAATTTATAAGATATACTAGTAGATTGATTTTATGTTTAGGTTTTAGTTGGTCCCAATTGCTAAGAATTCTCTCCTTGTATTGGAAATAAAACGCTACTTGTTTAGTAGTATTAAGTTTAATAGCATCTGAGTAAAGAATTCTCAATTGATTTCTTCCTGCATTATTAAAAGATTTTTTTGCTTTCAAAATGCCCTCAGCACTACTATGTTCTGATTTAATTTGAATGGAAGCATCTTCATGAAATGCTTCTAAATATGCTTGGGCTTTCTCCAATTCCAAGTGATCGATTGTAAATTTATCTGTTTCTATATGATGAAAATACTGATTGTTAAGTTGGTACAGGAGCAAAAAGTCTTCACTATCTAAGAAATAGTCCTGTGTCTCCACTTCTTGAATCAACCTTTCGCTTTCCTTTTTAAACAAATTATACTCTCGCTCCGCCAAAGCATCCACCAACACTTTCTTCCGCTGCCGATACTCCTTCCGAAAATACACATCAATCAAAAAGTCTTCTGCCAAGCCATATAAATCAGAGCAAAGGTTTTGTAGTTTAGTATTCTTAAAATCTTCCTTTCCAAACACCTTTTTAAAAAGGGTTTCCTGTCCCAACTCTTCCTCTGATACAAAAGGATAATACTTCTTCAAGACCGCATAAAATTTTACAATAGTCTGATTGGAATTGTGGTAAGGAGACTGCACAAAACGCCCGAAACGTTTCCATTCCAGGGGAGAAAAGGTGGAAAGCAAGCGGATGAGCTTGGTTTTTTTAATGGTTTTTTTATTAGACACGAATCCGATTTAGTTGCTGATTATCAATTGTTTGTAGCAATATTGGGGGAGAATTTTTGAGATTTTTTCTGCTAGAAAGCCGAAAAAATGTCTGGAAAAATTACAAAAAAGTGGGCTAATATTGTAATGCAATATGTCTGGTTTGGGAATCTTTTGATTATTGGACAAGCTGTGATTTCAGAAACGTATTTAAAAATCAAAGTGCATCAACCAATCACATCAATCAACATCCAGATAGAAATTGCTCATACCCAACAATTCATTTACAAAGCTACTCTTTCATCCTATCCGAGTTACAGTACCCATTAGCAACTAATAGCTAAAGGTTTACAGCTAATAGTATATTCATTATAGAGAACAATAACCAATGAAAAAAGAGTACCTAGCAATTACCACCAACACTGGTTTAAATTTTATCAACCGAAGTGAAATCATGTATTGCCTATCGGATGGTTCTTACACCCATGTTTATTTGGAAGAAGGGTGCAAGTTCACTGTTTCCAAAAATCTAAAAGAGGTAGAAAATACACTTTCTGATCCGCAATTTGTTCGTATCCATAATTCCCATTTAATCAATCTATCACATGCCGTTGGCTATATCAATAATGGTCATAATTGTGTACAAATGAGTAATGGGGAGGAGTTGGCGGTGGCGCGTAATCGGAAGAAGGAGTTTTTAAATTTGTTTGATAGATTGTAAAATTTTTAATACAGGAAATAAAGAGAATATGACCAATTATCAAATGATTGATACCGACTATATACCAAACAAGTTTTTAATTTAGTAATACTTCTACCTTGTGTTTAGTTTTGATTAAAGACAAACATGCTATGCTAAATGGAAAGCGGAATTAGTTTCAGCTCACCTAACATAATACATAAACCTACTTTGAAAAAAATATTGCAATACACATAAGAACTAGGACTTGCTAGTTATATATAGTACTCCTTGTCAATAGTCTATCTCTTAATTTGTATAAGATGGAACTGACTTCTCTATGTGATTTTCAAACTTTTATAAACTTATCAAATGAAGCGTTTTTTATCTGTTTTATTATTGTTGGGGCTTATTTTTTCAGGTCTCTATGCTCAAGAAACTATTGTCCCTTCATCTTGGCCATCAGGAGATGGAATTCCTGATCCTGAGTGTAGAGCAACAATAAGTAGGACGACTAGTGATGGAAGTAGTAATTTCAATAGAGATAATTACCGAAGTTGCATTAGCACAAGTGTATACAATAATAATCCCTTTAATGGAAGAGATGATAGTTACCGGTTAGGAAGTGGTTTTGATTTCACCAATGGAATAACAATTAAGTTGCAATCAACTTCGTCAACTAGGGACTTAGACCTTTTTGTGCTCGAAGGAGGGAATTGTATAGAGCGTAGTATTCTGTCAGCAGGGAATATAGATGAATTAAATTTTACTAGTTGGAATAGCTCATGGCTGATTGTAGTAGATGGTTATAATAGTAGTCAAAATGGGTCTTATGAACTTACTGTCATTGCTACTTGTAGTCCTGGTGAGGAAGACCCTCCTCGTTCCGATCCATGTAGCTCAAGCACTCAAACACTTCTTTGTAATAGTTCTGTTAATGGAGATACTCGAAATGGAAGTGATAATATTAGATTAGATGCTTATAAAGGTGGAAGTTGTTTGAATTTAACACCTTCCCAAGAAGCTGCAAATCCTTTTACGGGTAATGATATTGTTTATCGCTTAGTGGGGATTGATCCTGGAACTCCTGTTACAATTAGATTGAATGCCAATACTGATTTAGATATGTTTATCTACAGTTGTTTTGATGGATTAGGAACAGGTTGTGTGAGTGCGAATGGAGCTACTCCTTCTAGTAATGAAACTATTTCAATCATTTGGGAATCTCGCTATTTTATTATAATTGACTCACCAAGTCCAAGTAGTAATGGAAGCTATACATTATCTGCTGTTTGTACAAACCCATGTGATAATAATACAGATAACAATTGTGATGATTTATATTATGAATATACAGGGACAAATGGAAGGATGACTTATGACTTTGGAGTTTCAGATATATTACCCTCAAATGGGAGGTGGACAGCTACTAGAAATGGTTCTCAATTTAATTTAGGTAGTGGATCGAGAAAAACTTATACATTTAATACAGCAGGAGAATATATTATTTGTTACCGTTATACTGATAGTAGCGGATGTGAAAAAAATTGCTGTAAAAGAATTAATATTAACAACCCATATGACTGTAACTTGGTTACTAAAACCAGGCAAGGAAATAATTATATATTATCCATTCCTGGTGTAAATGATAGCGATGTAGAATGCTGGTTAGTAGTAGATGACAACACTTGTTTACAAGAAACAAGTAGTCGAGTCACTGTACCTATTCCAACAGGAAATAGATGTGTTCGGTATTGTGTGAAATATTATGACCGAGTATCTAGGTGTTACCGAATTTGCTGTATTGAAATATGTAATGATCCTTGCGACCCTATACGACCTGATTATCATTCCTCTACAGGTGGTGTGCCCGAACCAGATTGTGACTTCATCGTTTATAGATACAATAGATCAATTGGAGGTCTTTCTTACAAATTAAGCGTTCCTACAAATTTACCCAATAATGGTTTTTGGGAGGCTACTGATGAAAATGGTGCTAGATTAAATTTAGGATCAGGTAGAGTAAGAAACTATAATTTCCCTTTTGTAGGTAGATATTTAATTTGTTACAGATACTTTGATAATGATGGTTGTGAGCAATTATGTTGTAGATGGATTTACATTAGTGATCCATTTGATTGCAATCAAATTACTACTAGATCAAGTGGTAATAATTATATCCTTTCTTTAAATGGTGTGAGTGGAACAAATATAGTAGAATGGATTGATGATGAAACAGGCAATGTACTCAATAGAACGAGCAGCCAAATTACTGTTCCCGTGCCAGAGCCAGAAAATTGCAGATTTTATAGCGTCATCTATTTTGATCCTACTTGTAATTGCTATAGAATATGTTGTATCAGAATATGTGGACCAACTGGAGGAAATGATTGTTGTCCAGATAGAGATGCTAACTTATCTAGTATTGTAGATATTTATAGAAATATTTGTAATTGTGGCGTAACGATATATTGTTATAATGGAAATGGATTTAGAGGATATTTTGTACATACGGGTTATCTCTGTTGCAATGAAGGTACGGGTACTATATTTGATTGCCAGGGTAATATTAGAGGTGTCGAAAGAGTACCTAATGGTGCCATCTTTGATCCTAATACAATTGGAGAAGTCTTATGGGACGGATGTAATGATTTACATATAAATGGACCAACAGGAACAGAAGGTCCAACAGGCCCAACAGGCCCAACAGGCCCACCTTTTCTAAATGATTATCCATGGTTAGCAGACGTATTAGATTTTAACAATTGTTCAGGTACTACAATAGAAGTACATCAAGGAAGATCTACTAATTATGTGTATATTAATACACCATCTAGTGGCGTTCTGTATGAAACTGTAGGTACTGTTTTTTGTACAGATTACCCAGGTCTTAATTGTGCAGATTTTTATGGCATAGGTCTGCTCAATAGTTGGAGCTGTAGTGGTAGTTTTACTTCTGATCCATGTAAGGAAAATCCCGAAAATTGTGGTAGTCAAAGAGTAGAGCTATCAGGCAGTCGTGATATACAAAAAGGAGTAAGAGTGTATCCGAATCCAAGTAGAGGAAAAGTATTTATTGATGTTCCATTAGAGGAAATAATTAAGAAGATTGAAGTACTTGATATATCTGGAAAATTAATAGAAAGCTTTAATTATTCAGATACGAAAAGATCAGGACAAATAGAATTAAATATTACTGACCCTATAAGTGGAATATATCTCTTACAAATTGTAAAAGATAACGAAATAATAACCAAACGAATCGTACTAGAATAAAGACAGGGTCAGTATAGAAAAGGAATTACTATACTGAACCGTAACACAAAAAACCAAAAAAGGGGAGGTAATAGCTATTTACCTTCCCTTTTCCAACCAATCACTAATCACCAAATCCTAAGTCTTCCGCTTCTTCTTCTTAGCCGCCGGAAACAATATATTATTCAAAATCAACCGATACCCAGGAGAATTCGGATGTAAGTTCAAATCCGTCTCAGGATCATTGACATAGTGGCGATAATCCTCAGGATCATGACCGCCATAGAAGGTCCAGAAACCTTGTCCTCTAGTGCCATGTAGGTAGCGAGTTTCGCCAACTGGTTTATTTTCTCCTAAAATGAGGACATCCGACTTGATCATATTTTTTTGATAAGCGGTGGTTTGTCCCATAAAGCCTTTGACGGTGCGGGTATGGCATTGCGTCAACATAGTCGGCACAGGGTCCCACTTAGCAGAAAAATCAAATAGGGTGAAGTAATCTACTTCTGGAGCGACCTGTTTGGTTTGAGGCCGATCAATGGTGGCGAATTCGTATTGTAAGGGATTTTTAATTAAATCAAAATCTTTAAAACAAAAGGTCTTGCTGAAATCTAGTTTGGATTGTGCATTGGGGTCCGCGCCGTCGCCGTCGTACATTTCAGCGCAGATGTCGTGTCCTTCCGCTGCAAGGGCAATGTCGTAAGTATCCGTGGCCGAACACATAGCAAACATAAAGCCGCCGCCCTCTACATATTCTCGAATCTTCTTCACCACATTTAATTTCAGTTGAGATACTTTAGCAAAACCAAGAGAGGTAGCTAGTTCCTCCATCTTACGTTGGTTTTCCTTATACCATCCAGTACTGCCAAAGGAGCGATAAAATCGTCCGTATTGTCCTGTGAAATCTTCGTGGTGGAGGTGCAGCCAATCAAATTCGGCTAACTTATCAGTCATGGCATCTCGGTCATAGACCGTCTCATAAGGGATTTCTGCATAAGTTAACACTAGCGTCACTGCATCATCCCAAGGTTGGATGCGTCTGCCATGTCGAGCATTAAATTCAGGAGTATAGACCGCAATTTTCGGAGCTACCTCTAACTTCATCACATCCATATTCACTTCTGGATTGGCAATGTCTCCGACTATTTTATTATACGCCGCATCAGGTATTACTTCGTAGCTAACGCCTCTAGTCAAACATTCTTTTTCAAATGCCTTTGTGTAGGGGAATGCAAAACTTCCTCCTCGGTAGTTGAGTAACCAATAAGATTCTACCTCTTGTTGCAATACCCAATAAGCAATCCCATAGGCTTTTAAATGATTCTTTTGGTCGGGGTCCATTGGGATTAATAGCATGGATGCGAATGCAGGGAGGGAGAAGGCTACTAATAAGAATGTGATTACTATATTTTTCATGCGTTATTTATTGAACGCAGAGACGCAGAGACGCAGAGATGATGAATGTTGTGCTGTGCCACTTAGACTCTGTGTTTTATATTTCTATACTGAAAAGTGTGCCTTTTATTTTTTAGAGAGGTGTTGTTAACAAAAGATTAAACTATGTTGTATGTTGATGTTGTGTTAGCACTCTTGGTGCTAACATAACTTGATTAGGCAAAACCGAATTATGTTATCTCCAAGAGAGCTAACACAATCTGAATTAGTAGGCCCCATGATACCGCCGCAAAAACCACTCAACAGTCAACAAACCCATTAACAAAAAGAAGACCCATTTTAAATTAATGACCGAACGAGTTTTAGTCGTTTGGTATAAAATAGGTTTAACAGATTTTTTAGCTTTTATCTTATCAGAGATACTAGCAATATCTCCAGGATATATCACCTCTCCACCAAATTGCTCACTGAGTAAGCGTAGCAATCCATGATCGGCAGTGGTAACAAACGACTCTAACTGAATAGGTTGTACACTAAACTGTCCCTTATAATTTAATTCCTGTCCATTGTAAAACGTGCTTCCTCGATAGGTGTAATTACCGACAGGAAATAAACCTGCCTTTAAGGAATAGGAACTAGCGGTTTTATTAAAATTAAAAGGGAATTCTTTTCCTTCTTCATTTTTGATGACTAGACTCACATCTGCTTCATTAATCAACTCATAGTTTTCATTATATACTTCGGCATCAAAAACGACCGCTTCATTCTCATTAAAAATATTTTTGTCTAGACTGATTCGGAATTTCCGTTTATCTTCTTTTAAGGTGAGGTATTGTAAGGTTTTGCCCATGACCTCCTCGAAAATATCGTGGTTTTGATGTTGGAGATAATCGAATAATCGCCATTTCCAGATTCCTTCTGCGGCAAGTATGCCTGTTTTAATACCCCTTACCTCTCCTAACATCAATAGAGGATAACGAGTATCTACTTTTCCGATGCGTTGATATAATAAGGTTTGCCCATTAGCGGAAGCTGCAAATTCACCGAAAGGAGCACTTAACGGCGCAAAGTTGGGAATAGCAGCCGTCGTTTGCTCGTCAATGGTAAACAGTGAAAAGTCATTAGCAATAATCCCCTGCACCTCATTAGCTTGGGAAGCATCCCCTTTGATATTCATCAAATCTTGTGCTTGGCTCACTGCCGTTAAATTGCTTTGGGTTCCTACTATAAATAAACGAGGTTTTTTCTTACTATTCAATTGGTTGAGAATACTGGAAGCATCATTGGTACGACTCGGTAATTGATGGAGTATGACGAAATTATAATCACTAATATTCGCTTTTAAAATCTTGACATACTCAATCTTAATTTCATAATTTTTATTTTTCTCAACTACTTGTTTAATGGCGGTCAAATCAGGATGAGGCGCATTGGCGATCACCAATATTTTTTGCCGAGCATCTAATACATCAATAAAGATTTCTTTGACATTATTAGTCGTGCTTGCCTCTCCTTCTACTTTGTTCAATGCTACTCTGAATCGTTGCACCCCTGCTTGGTCTGCATCTAAAACAATTTCTTCTGTTTTGAAAAAATCATTTTTATTAATCTTGATAGGGACACTCTTTATCTTTTTTGATTTGCCTCCTACAATTTTTGAGATCGTCATAGCGGTGCTATTCCCCGCACTATTTTGAGCAACTACATCTACTTGTATACTAAATTGATCTCCGAGGTAAGCGATTTTATTATGAAAAATACGCTTTATCAATACGTCTTTTTGAGGCGTCGTATCCCCTAAAGCAACCGTATAGATGGGTGCGCCTAATCGAGTACTTGCATAAACAGGATTACTACCTTCATTATAAATACCATCCGACGCAAGAACTACTGCCCCCAAATTCTGATTGCTATACAAATCATACATGGATTTCAATAATTCTGATAGGTTACTTACCTTATCCGTAAAATTGAAATCAATACCCTCTCGCACGTCATTGCCAAAGGCATATTCTTTTACCTCATAGTTTTCTTCCAAACTTGCTTTTAGGGTAGCATAATTATTTTTATATCCTTGCAAGGTTTCTTCTGACATTTCTGCCATTACCGACTCAGAATGATCTTGTGCCAATACGACAATTGGCTTTTTGGTATCGGTCACCAAATTTTTAATAAGGGGAGATAATAGTAGAATGGCTAACAAACTGACGGCAAGGGTCCGAAGAATACCCATAATCCATTTCAGCCAACTGGCTTCTTCTAAAAACGTTTTATCTCTAAAATAGACCATCAAGGCATAGCCTATGCCCAATGCCAAGCAAAGTAATAAGTACCAAGTAGGATATTGAAAGGATAAATTTTCCAAGAATATGTGTTTCTAGTTGCGGATTTACAAACAACACGCTATTATTCGCAACAGTAAGTAATTAATACGACAATAAACGACTCTATATTCTGTTCTTCTTCACTAAAATAGCGTGTTTATGCCTATAATATTGTTATGGTGGAAAAATTCTTGCCAAACAACAAAATAGTTTGATTTTTTAACGAGGTATCCGTTTAAAAGGTCCAATGATTGCTTTTATTAATAGATGGATACGAACCAACATATTTATGCTATTGCCAAATGGATAAAAACATCTTTTGTGTCTTTATAGTTTACTTATGAAATGGATAGGTTGTTAGGCAGTGTCATTTTGTCCATTTTTCGTTCCTCAAAACTGAATTAATGAAACAGTTGAGAATCGATCAGATCACTTTGGAGTCATCTGATCAGCCGTCTTCTTTCAATCTGATCACTCCAAAGTGATCTGATGGATGGTTTTATCTTTTCTGTCAGAGAACTAACCCTAAAAAAATAGTACGTAATATTGACTCTAAATCTACTTAGTCACTTAATAATTTTACCATGAAACAGATAAGCCTAATTATTGTCCTTATTTCCTTTTATTTTTTATCCATTGCACAAGAAACTTGGACGATTGATAATACCCATTCCAATCTTCGTTTTGAGGTAGGTTGGGAAGATTTCTCTATGAGAACGGGGGAGTTTAAAATATTTGATGGAACCATCGTGACCGATTCGAGAGAAGATTTGTCTAATGCAGTTATTGAGTTTATAGTGGATGCTACTAGTGTAGATGTAATAGCAGATAGATTGGCGGAACATATTAAAAGTGATCGATTTCTAGAAGTAGAAAAATATCCAGAAATTACTTTTCGCTCCAAGCAGGCGACGAAAATTTCGGATGGCAGCTATCTTTCAAAGGGTACATTAACGATTCATGGTGTAGAGAATGATCAGGCAGTGATCGTTAAAATCAAAGGATCAAAAGATACTAAGAAAGGATTGATCTATGGACTCGAAGTTTCATTAGAAGTCAATCGATTGGATTTTGGATTAGATTGGGGGAGTCCACGGTTAGCAGAAAAAATTATTATTGTGGGGCATTTACTTTATAAAAAGAAAAACGAAGCGAAGGAATAATACTTATTTACACTTTCTGAAAAGTAGTAGTTGTGTTAGCTCTAATTTTAATAGGTCAAAAATGGAATTTTGACCTATTAAAATTGAGCTAACATAACTTGATTTGATGAAAATTATGTTAGTTCGATTTTCGGTAATTAATTTTTAATTAAAAATCAAATACCGAAAATCAGAACTAACACAATTCGCTATTCTTCTTTAGGCAAAGGCTGTCCTTCCACCCAAGGCGCACCCAGAGACCGCAACGCCTGCTCTAATTGAGGCATCACCGCACTGATTTTTGACAATTGCTCTTTCACGTCAGCCAATTGTTTTTTAGCTACGGCAATCGTATT
>CALJIQ010000373.1 GCA_937973995.1 uncultured Saprospiraceae bacterium | reverse complement strand
ATTATCTTACTTTAAAGTCATAAGTGATCGACCCACATTGCTTATCCACGGAGCCTGCTGCAAATTTAAATTTCTTCGCATTCCTAATCGCAGTAGCTCTTAGTTGGCTATCCGAAGTAGTAGAGCCTCTTTGGGTAAAATCTGCTGAGACAACCTGTCCACTTGCATCTACACAAACTCTAATGACTACCCTTCCCGTCTTTTGGGTATTATCGGTGACTTTGGGCGCACTTAAAACGCCTCTACCTCCAAATCCACTTACCTTTCCACCTGCACCTGTACTAATTCCTTCCAGCGCATCACCACTTGGATCTCCATCTTGTCGTCCTTGATTGCCAGAGGTCCCTGTCTTGCCCTTTCCGCCACCACTACCAAATAAGCCTTCCGCCTCTGCTTTGGCATCTGCTTCCGCCTGTCTTCTAGCAGCTTCAGCGGCTTTGCGTTCCGCTTCCGCCTCTGCTTTTCTTCTAGCCTCCGCTTCTTCTGCTTTTCGCTGAGCTTCCTCTTCCGCCTTTTTCCTACGCTCTGCTTCTTCCTGTCTTCTTTCTCGTTCTTCCTCTCTTCTTTCTATTTCTGCTTTTTCTCGTTCTTCGTCTCTTTTCTTTTCTAATTCTTCCTCTCGTTGCTTTAATTCTTCTCGTCGTTGGCGTTCTTTCTCTCTGCGCTCTTTTTCTCGTTTAATCGCTATTTCATTATTATCTGCGGTTACGACTTCTTTAGACGCAGGCTTTTCTTTTACCGGTTCTGGCTTCGGTTTCGGTTTTGTAGGTTCTGGCTTTGGCTTTGGTTTTACTGGCTCAGGTTTTGGGGTTGGCGGTGGCGGAGTTGTTTTTGGCTTAGTAGGTGCCGCCGTAGGCTTTGGTGGCGGTGCATTATCCGATCCCTGCCCTTGATCTGGCATTCCTAAATTCACCAATACCCCTGCCATCCCTGGTGGTGGGTCAGGAAAAGTGAAAAATGGTATCAATAATAATAAGAGAACCAGGGCATGAAAAATATAACTTACCCATTTCCCTCGTTTCCGATTTCTTTCTTCTATTTCATCTACGATTAGTTCTTCCATAATTCGGTTTTTTTAAAATAAGTTGATTATTGATGGATAATCAGTACTACTCAACCATAAGATGCAAGTACTTTTTAAATTACACAAAGCCACTTTACTTTTCTGGAGCTAAGATGGCATTAATATTATACCGTAAGGCAATGTCCATCACTTTCACTACATGTTCAACACCCGTTCCTTTATCTGGTGAAATCGTAATCGTTGCGTCTTTTCCCTTTTGTCGAGACAAATCTCGCATAGATTTATCTAAGTTATTATCAGAAGTTTTTCGTCCGTTCCAATATATACTACCGCTCTTTCTAATCGCTACATCTGACACCTTAGCAGAACTCACTACTTTACTATTACTACTACTTGGCAGTTTCAAATTCAACGCATTCGGCACGACCAAACTAGAAGTCAACATAAAAAATATAAGTAATAGGAAAATAATATCCGTTAAGGACGACATATTAAACTCTGCACTTACTTTACTTCTTTTTTTTAATCCCATGGTTATAGTTAGGAGTTAGGAGTTAGGAGTTAGGAGTACTCTTCACTCTTAACTCTTCATTCTTAACTTGCTCTTATTCTCTTGGTTGCGTAGCCAAAATTGCTTTCATACGCAATTGATTGGCAATATTCATCAAGTCCACCACTTTTTCAAAGGGTACGCCTACTTCTGCCACGATCGTCAGGGTAGCATTTTCCTGATTAGTAGTTTTGTTCTTTGCTCGGCTGATCGCTCCTTTTAAATCTCGCTTAGCCATTGGTCGACTATTGAGCGTATATACCCCATTTTTTTCAATCGTAACATTGATAGAAGTCGGAGCAATAGCTTTAGTATCAGATGTAGGTAAATCAAAGCGATCAAACTTAACCAAGCTGGATGTCAGCATGAAAAAGATTAATAACAGAAAGATGATGTCCGTCAAAGAGGACATACTAAATTCTGCGCTGACTTTACTTCTTTTTTTTAAACCCACTTTTTATTAGTTAGGAGTGAGTAGTTAAGAGTGTGGAGTACTCTACACTCCCCATTCTTAACTCATCATTAATTAGATGGTTCTTGCAATAAATCCATAAATTCTACGGTAGTTCGTTCCATTTGGAATACTGCTTTTTCTACATTCGCTACCAAGATATTATACCCGATAAATGCAAAGATTCCGATCAGTAATCCTGCTGCGGTAGTAATTAAGGCTTGATAAATTCCACCTGCTAAGACATCAGGGGTTACATTTTGCTCAGTCGCCATTTCACGGAAGGCTAAAATCATACCTGTTACGGTACCGAAAAAGCCAATCATCGGAGCTGCACCCGCAATACTTGCGAGCGTGGACAATCGTTTTTCCAAACGAAAGATTTCTAAGTTGCCCACATTTTCGATAGCCGCATCAATATCTCTCAGCGGCTTGCCAATTCTTAGAATACCTTTTTCGATCATTCTAGCTACGGGAGAATCTGTTGTTTGGCAGAGTGCTTTAGCAGCATTAATATTACCCGCCTGCACATTGGCGCGGATATTATTCATGAAATTTTCATCAATTTTTGAGGCTCGCTTGATCGTAAAATATCGCTCAACGAAAATAGAGAGGGCAACCAAAGAGAGGAAAAACAAAAATCCAACAATAACAATACTGAGAAATCCACCCTTGAAAATAATATCAAATAAACTTTCACTGGCAACTCCTCCTTCTTCTAATTCGACTTTTTGGAAAAACATAAATAGTTGAAGCAGCATATAAGTAAGGTTTTAGTTTGCTATGGAATTGTTTAATAACGCAATAAGACTAGTTCAAATTATAAAAGAAAACTTAAAAAAACAGGAATGGCGTTGTGGCAATTTGGCGTTGTGGCATTATGGTAGATTTTGTTTTATTCAAGCATCTAACCATAATGCCATAATACCATAACGCCACAAAGCCAATCAAATTTGCAGCGAAATTAATTCATTTCCTTTTTAATTGTTAAATAAGCAGGTTCAAAAACTACATATTCCTTTTAAAAATAAGACTTTTGTACACTTATTTTACATCAGCTAGTAACTGACTAGGTATTGTGGCTTTATGGTATTTTGGTAGTATGGTTGAGTTTTCAATATCAAGAATTGGGTTCAAAGTCAATAAAATTTTCGTAAAAGTAAGCGCTACCATATAACCACAAAACCAAAATACCATATCACCTAGCCAATTACATCAAATAAAGGATTGAAATCAATGGAAGAAGTATTTATAGTCTCTGCTGTCCGTACGCCTTTAGGCAGTTTTGGGGGAGCATTTGCCAATATCCCCGCTACTACTTTAGGAGCAACCGCCATTAAAGGAGCTTTAAAAAAAGCAAAGGTAGCTCCCAGTAAAGTACAAGAAGTGTTTATGGGAAATGTTTGCTCTGCCAATTTAGGGCAAGCCCCTGCTCGGCAAGCCGCTTTAGAGGCAGGCATTCCAAACACTGTACCTTGTACGACAGTGAATAAGGTTTGTTCTTCTGGTGCGAAGTCAATCATGTTTGCAGCACAAGCGATTATGTTAGGACAAAAAGATATAATTGTAGCGGGAGGAATGGAAAATATGTCAGCCGTGCCGTATTACGTACCAAAAGCTAGATACGGCTATAAATATGGGGATGCGAAATTAATAGATGGATTAGCCAAGGATGGGCTTTTAGATGTGTATGATCAGGTGGCAATGGGTGTTTTTGCAGACCGAACTGCTGAAAAATATGACATCAGTAGAGAAGCACAAGATAACTTTGCGATCCAATCCTATAAAAGAGCTGCAATGGCTACGGAGTCTGGTATTTTCAAAAATGAAATCGTACCAGTAGCCGTACCACAAAGACGAGGAGAGCCTATTTTAGTAGCAGAGGACGAGGAATTTAAGCGAGTAAAATTTGAAAAGATTCCTTCCCTTCGACCGGCCTTTAGCAAAGAGGGAACAGTGACGGCTGCCAATGCTTCAACTATTAATGATGGTGCTTCTGCTTTGGTGTTAGCTAGTGCAAAAGCCGTCAAAAAGCATAAATTGAAGCCCATCGCAAAAATTCTTTCCTTCGCTGATGCAGCACAGGAACCAGCTTGGTTTACCACGGCTCCCACAAAGGCTGCTCCTTTAGCGATCAAGTTAGCAGGATTAAAAAAGAAGGATATTGACTATTTTGAGGTCAATGAAGCCTTTTCAGTAGTAACGCTTGCCTTCAATAAAGTGATGCGGGTAAAAGCCGATAAAGTAAATATTCATGGTGGGGCGGTCTCTTTAGGTCATCCCTTAGGAGCTTCTGGTGCAAGAATCGTTACGACCTTGATGAATGTACTTCAAACTAAAGATGCCAAGATTGGATGTGCCGCTATTTGCAACGGAGGAGGAGGAGCTAGTTCTTTAATTTTAGAAAAAATCTAAATAGGTAGAAGTTACCCAAATCAAAAGTAGCCTACTTAGAAAACTTTGGGGTTTTTTAGTAGGCTACTGACAATAGAGAGAATCATTAAAGGCTATTTAATCTTGTCTAAAACTATTCCAAGTGGTCGATTAGACAGTCTTTAATGGATTATTTTTAAAGGATACAGGAAATTCCTACAATTGTTTATCAATTTCCGACAATTCTTCCTCATCATAGGCGCCAAACCAGTCCTTTAACTTTGTTTTTGCTTTGATCTTCACTTCTTTATTCACGAAACAAGCAATCGTCACTAATCCAAAACTAAGGATGCTCAAATCATCCGTATAGCCAATGAGTGGCGTTAAGTCTGGAATCGCATCTATCGGAGAAATAAAATAGCCAATTGCCCCTAAAATAATTCGCTTTGCCCAAGCTGGGGTTTCTTTTCTACGATACGCATAAAATAGTAGCAAAACCGTATAAACCGTTTTGATACCTGCATTTCTAGCAAATTGCTTTAATTTCCTAAAAAGCCGATTTTCAGAAAAGAATTCTTTATATTTATCGAATTGATCTTTCATAGCTTAGTATTTTTGATTATTGATTACTAATCATTGATTATTAGCTACTTATTGAGATAACTGGCATTTTTGAAATCTATTGATACCCCACATCTTTTTGATCTCTACAATCCAGAAGGGGATTGAATACGAATAGCCCTAGATGCAATCTAGGGATAAGATTGAGGATATTTCCCAACCCAGAATGGGTTGAATGTGCGATATTCAACCCATTCTG
>CALJIQ010000372.1 GCA_937973995.1 uncultured Saprospiraceae bacterium | reverse complement strand
AGTAGTGTGACATTATTAATTATTGATTATTAATTATTTTCCAGACGCTACTGAACACGCCTAATTAGCTAATAATCAGTAATTAATAATCAATCAACTGAAAAGCAAAGTTGTTAACTTATTTTTGTCAGACTACTTATTCATTTTCAATTTTCAATTCTCAATTAAAATAATATGGTTTTAGTATATGCGGAAAGTCCAAAAGGTAAATTTAAGAAAGCTGCTTTCGAAGCAGTTACCTATGGACATAAAACAGCCCAAGTAATGGGGACGCAATGCGTAGCATTGACTGTTGGGGCTGTAGAAGATGCTGGCCAACTAGGTAAATACGGGGCAGCACAAGTATTAAATGTTTCCAATGATAGCTTAAGCAATTTTGATAGCCAGACCTATACGGCTATTATGGCGGGTATTGCGCAACAAGTTGGAGCAAAGGTGGTCGTATTGAGTCATTCTTCTACTGGTAAATCCTTATTAGGAAGACTAGCGGCAAGATTGGATGCTGGTTCTGTTTCTTCTGTTAAAACGGTGCCGACAGTGGAGGGTGGGTTCAAAGTAAAACGGAATGTATTTTCAGGCAAGGCCATCGCAGAATATGAAGTAACATCGGATGTAAAAGTCTTATCCCTAATGGGAAATGCCTTACCTCCTGAGGAAGTTGGCGGACCAGTTGATGTACAAACTATTGATGCGGAAGGTCCAGCAGGAAGGGTAAAAGTATTAGAACAAAAAGTAGTGGATGGAACCGTCCCATTACCAGAAGCAGAACTGGTGGTATCAGCGGGTAGAGGGATGAAAGGTCCAGAAAATTGGGGAATCATCGAAGAATTAGCTACAGAATTGGGAGCAACCACTGCTTGTTCTAGACCCGTTGCAGATACAGGATGGAGACCTCACCACGAACATGTTGGTCAAACAGGGGTGGCCATTCGACCTAATTTGTATATCGCAGCTGGTATTTCAGGTGCTATCCAACACTTAGCTGGGGTGAATAACTCTAAGGTAATTGTGGTGATTAATAAAGACCCAGAAGCTCCTTTCTTTAAGGCAGCAGACTATGGGGTTTGTGCAGACCTATTTGATGTGGTACCTAAATTAACAGAAGCATTTAAAAAATATAAAGCAGCCAATAGTTAATCAGGAGTCAGGCGACAGGAGTCAGAGCGTTGGGTAATAATTAACCACGTACTGACCCCTGAATTCTGCCACCTTATTTTAAATTATTCTGGCAGGTTATTTGCTTTTTAGACAAAGTAAAGCCCGTAAACTGATGTCTGTTTACGGGCTTTATTATATGGTTTTAAATTATTAGTTTTGCGCCCCAAATTGGAAGGCGCACAACAATACCTACTTAGCACCCTATCTTTTCTAAAAAAGTCTTTGGTATTTATTAGAGATAATTGTACTTTTAAAAGTATGAGATTTGAGATCATTACCTTTTAATCTATGTAGAATTTATTAAATCTCCTCTTAAAAGAACTTTTCTATTTGTATATCAGTATAAAATTGAAATATATAACTCATTAGTAATTAATTATTTTCTATTCCTTTTGGTAAGCACTCAATTTTGAATGAAAAATTTTGAATTTTGAATGGATAGTCGTCTTATATCTTGGTGTTTTCGTCCTATTGCATCTCGTTTTATTCAAAATTCAATCATTCAAAATTCAATCATTCAAAATTCATCATTGAGAACTTACTCCTTTTGTATTAGGTCATAGCTTTACTTATTAACTAGGCAGTTTTAAACCGATATGAAAAAAATTGAGTTAGACATAGTTGCATTATCCCATAGTGTTACGCATTCCCATAACTATGCGGTCGTATTGGGAGAACAAGGCGGAGTAAGAAGACTGCCCATTGTTATTGGAGGCTTCGAGGCACAAGCTATTGCGGTAGCTATGGAACGGATGACTCCTAGTAGACCTTTGACCCATGATTTGTTCAAAAACACCTTAGATACCTTAGATGTAGAATTAAAAGAGGTAGTCATCAATAATCTATTGGATGGTATTTTCTACGCTCGATTGGTATGCTATAAGAACGGGGAAACGATTGAGGTGGATTCCCGTACTTCTGATGCCTTGGCGATGGCCGTTCGATTTGATTGCCCAATTTATACCTATGAGTTTATTTTGGATGCAGCGGGAGTGATTTTAGAAGATTCAGAAGAAGAGGCGGAAGGAGAGGAAGTTACTGGTCAAAAGAAAAGAAAAAAACGACGCGCTAAGCAAAAACCTGTTGCACTTTCTCAATATCCCGTAGAAGACTTGGAAAAGATGTTGGGAGAAGTATTAGATAAAGAGGACTACTTAAAAGCTGCGGAGATACGAGACGAGATAAAACGGAGGCAGGGTTAGTAACTATTTACTTCGCACTATATTTCTATCAACCAAACAAATTTTTAAATCTTCCATAACAGAAAGTCGGAAAATGTACTTGTAAATTGCCAGTTATTATCTCTAATAAACATTTTACAATGAGCCGACTGTTTTTTACGCTCTTTATCTTCATTATTTCCTTTCCCCTTTTAGCTCAATCTTTTATAGACTGGAACACCCTTGCCGATGTTACCTTTGAAGAACAAAAGGACGACTCTATTGATTTATTATATAACCAAGCCACTTTTGGACCTCTTATTTCTAAATTTAGTGAACAAGAAGTCTCTATAACAGGATATATGATACCAATGGACGCTTTAGGCATCTCCTATGCCTTATCTAAAAATCCGAATGCTGTTTGTTTTTTTTGTGGGGGGGCTGGTCCAGAAACTGTCGTCCAATTGAAACTTGCCAAAATAAAAAGATACAAAACCGATCAACGGCTTACCTTCAAAGGAATCTTGAAAATGAATGAAAAGGATATTGATAGCTTGACTTATGTTTTAGAAGATTCTGAGGAATTGTAAGGATTGTTTGATTGTCAACATCACGTGAACCATCAAACAATCTGGCAAACCATCTACCCTCTCTTTCTAATCAACCCTTCTTGTATCGTACTTGCCACCAACACGCCATCGTGACTAAAGAAACTACCCCGAGAAAAGCCTCTAGCATTTGAGGCAGAGGGACTATCCAAAGCATACAGCAGCCAATTATCTACTTTAAAATCATGATGAAAGTACATGGCGTGATCTAAACTTGCCATTTGCATGTTCCCTATTTTGAAACGATCTCGATGGGGAAGCAACGAAGTACCCATCAAATTATAATCAGAAAAATAAGCTAAAATTTCTCTATGAATATTAGGGTCATCGGGCACTGGTTCATTGGCCTTTAACCACATATGACGGTAAGGACTTTCTTTCTTTGGATGAATAGGGTTAAACTTTTCTACCGAACGGAATTCTACAGGTCGATCTATCAGATACCTTTTCACTAATTCTGGATTCTCTTTTTTAAACTTTATGATCCAATCTTTATCAGGTACTACCTCATCCGGCTTAGGGACTTGTGGCATCAGGATTTGGTGTTCAAATCCTTTTTCTTGTATTTGAAAAGAAGCAGACATATTGAAAATGGCACGTCCTTTTTGGATCGCCACTACTCGTCTAGTTGTAAAACTGCGCCCATCTCGAATTCTATCTACATCATAAATAATCGGTTGTTTTGGATCTCCACCCAATATGAAATACCCGTGCATGGAGTGGATAACTCGTTCCTCTGGAACGGTTCGTCGTGCAGCGTGAATAGACTGGGCTAGTACCTGCCCTCCAAATACCCGCCCCCACGGAGTTTGATAATTTTGTCCTCTAAATAGATTGTCATCTAATTGCTCTAGCGTCAGTAATTCAACTAAGTCTGCAATACTTTTCATACGGTCAAAGATAAAGGATAATCAGGTGTTTTTAGGGAATTGTGGATAAATTACTATCTTGCTTTATTCTTATTCAATTGACAAAAAAACAATAGCATACATGAAATACATTTTAGCATTAGATCAAGGAACTACTAGTTGTAGAGCAATTTTGTTCAATAAGAAGGGAAACATATATGCGGTGGAACAACAAGAATTTACACAGATCTTTCCAAAGCCAGGATGGGTGGAACATAATGCTTTGGAGATATGGCAAACGCAATTAAAAGTTGCCCAAGATGTGTTGACGAATAACGATGTTAAACCAAGTGAAATAGCGGGAATTGGTATTACCAATCAAAGAGAAACAACGGTTATTTGGGATAAAAAAACAGGTAAGCCTATACACAATGCAATCGTATGGCAAGACCGAAGAACCGCTCCTTTTTGTGATGAGCTAAAAGAGGAAGGCTGGGAACCTTATATCAAGAAAAATACAGGGTTAGTCATTGACGCTTACTTTTCTGGTACGAAGGTGAAATGGTTATTAGATAATGTGCCAGGTGCAAGAGCAAAAGCAAAAAAAGGACAATTATTGTTCGGTACTATGGATACTTGGTTGGTTTGGAATTTAACGGGAGGAAAGGTACATGTGACAGATTATTCTAATGCCTCTAGAACGCTTTTATATAATATCAAAGACCTAAAATGGGATAAGGAATTATTAAAACGATTCGATATACCTACGGCTATCTTGCCTAAAGTCAAACCATCCAGTCAAGTATATGGCAAAACGATAAGTAATTTTTTTGGAAAAGCCATACCCGTAGCTGGGATGGCAGGGGATCAACAAGCCGCCTTATTTGGTCAAGCTTGCCACCAACCAGGCATGGCAAAAAACACCTACGGTACGGGATGTTTTATGTTGATGAATACAGGAGAAAAACCAGTAGAATCCAAATCGGGATTGTTGACTACTATCGCTTGGGGGATTGATGGAAAAGTGTATTATGCATTGGAAGGAAGTGTGTTTATCGCTGGTGCCGCTATACAATGGTTACGGGATGGGTTAAAGGTGCTAGATGCTGCTCCAGATTCTGAATTTTTTGCACAAAAGGTGGAAGATAATGGAGGCGTCTATGTCGTACCCGCCTTTGCGGGTTTAGGTGCTCCTTATTGGGATATGTATGCCCGAGGAGCCATCTTTGGATTAACCAGAGGAACGGATAAATCTCATCTTATTCGTGCTACCTTAGAGTCTTTAGCCTACCAAACTAAAGATGTATTGGATGCGATGGAAAAAGATGCTGGCGTACCTTTGGCATCCTTGCGGGTAGATGGAGGTGCTTGTGCGAATAACCTGCTCATGCAATTTCAATCTGATATTTTAAAAACAAAAGTAGAACGACCTAAGGTAATAGAAACAACCGCTCTTGGAGCAGCTTATCTCGCTGGCTTAGCAGTTGGATTTTGGACGCCTCGAAATATTAAAAGCGGATGGCAATTAGATCGAGCCTTTACGCCTAAAATGAAAGCGGCTAAAAGAAAAACACTTTATAAAGGTTGGCAAAAGGCAGTGCAACGGACTATTGGTTGGGAAAAGGAGTAGTGCTTTGGTTGCCTGATAAGTGAAACGCTAAGAAATAGAGGAAAATAAATGAACGCAGAGACGCGGAGGCGCAGAGAATTACTTGAACGCTGCGCCTCAGCGTTCAATATTTAATTTCGTCAGAAATTCCAGCGTTATGCTGATGATACAAGCTCGAAAATCCGTCCTTCGAATTAAATTTTTTTCATGATTTTACTAACAGGGGCAGCAGGATTTATTGGAAGTAACTTATTAGCGTATTTAAACAAAAACGCTGACAAACCGATCATAATAGTTGATGATTTTAGAGGTCCGAAGTTGAAAAATATAGAAAGAGCGCCGTACCAGCATAAGATTCACAGAGATCAGTTATTTGATTGGTTGTTGATCAATGGCGAGTTAGTGACAGCAGTGTTTCACTTAGGAGCGAGAACAGATACCATTGAGAAAAATCACACGATCTTTCGCCAACTGAATTTAAATTACTCAAAGCGAATTTGGAAATTTTGTAGTACGCATAACCTCCCCTTAGTGTACGCTTCCAGCGCCGCTACCTATGGATTGGGTGAGCTTGGATTCACGGATAGTCATACCATTTGTACCCAATTAAAACCTCTAAATCCCTATGCCCAATCCAAAAATGATTTTGATATCTGGGCACTTCAACAATCCGAACAACCTCCATTTTGGGCAGGAATAAAATTTTTCAATGTATATGGACCCCAAGAAAATCATAAAGGCAGAATGGCTTCTGTTATCTTCCACGCGTTTCATCAAATTAGACAAACGCAAGAGATGAAATTATTCCGTTCTCACCATCCCAATTACAAAGATGGGTATCAATCTAGGGATTTTATTTATGTAGCAGATATTGTAAAGCTTTGTTCTTTTTTTATGAACCAACAACCAAGTAGTGGATTGTATAATGCTGGGACAGGGCAGGCAAGAACTTTTCTAGATTTAGTCACCCATACCTTTCGAGCGATGGGTAAACGGGAAAACATTCAGTACATAGACACGCCAATTGAGATAAGAAATACGTACCAATATTTTACAGAAGCAGAGATGAAAAAAACTAGAGAAGCAGGGTTTGAGGACAAGATGCTGACTTTAGAAGAGGGCGTAGGTCGGTATGTTCAGTATTTAATAAATTTCAATCGGTAGAGGAAGGGTAGAGGGCAATTACGGAATACAATTTTTGGACTAAACACCAATGATAAAGCTACAATTAGCCATAAAAAAAAGGGCTTGGTCAATGCTGACCAAGCCCTTTTTTTATGTTGTATGCGGACTAAATATTAATAGTTAATACCTAGTGCTTGTAAAGTCTCGATATTAAGATTTCCTAATGGAAGACCTTTATCATTTTGGAATTGCTGAAGAGCAGTTTGAGTTCTCAAACCTAAAACACCATCAACAGTACCTGCATTGTAACCCATGTCATTCAATGCTTTCTGAATCGCTCTTACGGTAGAAGTAGAAGTTTGATTTGCGCAAAGGATCTCTGTCCAAACAGTGAAACCACCTTTCTTAACCAAACGCTTCTCAGTAGCTGTTTTGTATTCAGCAGGAATTACTTCTTCTACTGTAGTTTCGGGAGAAACCAAAACTCTTTTAGAAACAGTTTTGTATTGAGCATCAATAGGAACTTCAACAGTTCTAGCTGGCTGATCAATAACTCTCTTTGTTACAGTTGTGTATTTCGCTGGAGTTACATCTTCCGTTGTAGAAGCTGGACGATCCAATACTTGGTAAGTTTCCGTTCTGTATTTTGCAGGAACTTCTTCGTAACAAGCGATGTAACAATCTTCTGGATTATCAGAAAAACAGTTAGGATCTTTTTTCTTCTTTACCCACTGTCCTCTAGCTTCAGAAACTAATACTTGTCTAGATTCAGTTCTGTATGCAGCAGGGACAGTTCTTACTCGAGTTTTTTCAGGTTCAGTCATAATAGTTTCAGTAACAGACTTATAAGTAGCTGGAATTACTTTTAAGTCAACTCTACCTTCCTTAACCATTATGGTTTCAGTTTGAGTCTCATATTGAGCAGGAACTTTCTTAAGTCTAGTAGAGGCTTCCTTTACTAGTACTTGTTTAGTTACTGTCTCATAGACATCAGGAATCTTACATTTTGCATAACATTTGCCGAATTCATTTGTTGGTGGTAAATCACCAAATGGCATATCTTGAATTTGAGCAAATGTATTTGTAGTTGTAAATAGAAGAGCAAATGCGAACAATGCACTTAGGGTCAGGTTTCGCTTCATCGTTTCAATAATTTTTTAAAAATTAATAGTGAATTACATTATGAAGACGGTGTTTTTGGTAAGAGTCACAGTGTAAACAGTATATTTTACACGGGAAAATGGTCGTTTCTCTTATTACTCAAAAACATTAGGTTTACATAATGTTTTTTGAATTTTCAACCCCAAAGTTAGAGATATTTATCATTTTTAAAAGCTATTGAAAATATAAATTTATAATGAATGTTTTAATTGGATAATATTAAAAAAAGGTATCATTTATGTTCAATGATACCTTTTCTACAATATTATATTTTCTCCTTTTAAATCGAGGGAATTGATTAATCTCTTTTTAGCTCAACGATTAAATTTTCTTTCTCATCAACATTTGCCATTATTTTACCTAAGGAACATTTATTTTTGTCCCACTACTAAGAGTAGGTCTAAATTTCTATCGGCTGAAAACCAATATTTGATTCTTCAGGGACGACTTCTGCTTCTGCGGTTTCGACTTCCACGGTAGGAGTTTCTTCTGTTTCCGCAGCTTCCTCGGGAATGTCTTTTGAAAAATTATTGTTTTATAATAACCGCATTGGGATAATCTCGCTTAATTTTATTCAGTTTATCTTTTAATTCTTGGTCTGTTTCGTAGGCAAACTGGACGCCTACCTTAGTATAAGATTTACCATTTCGCTTAAAATCTTCTTTATAAGCATCATAGCCTTGGGTAAATATTTTTTGAATCAGCTTTGCTGCATTTTCTTTTACACTAAAAACACCTATAGAGACGATACACTCTTTTTGATTTGGATCGACCGTAATACTTTCCGTGTCAATCTGCTCTTCTTCTTCCGCTAGTGTTTCTTCTATTTGCCTATCTACAATATCTTCTCTTGGGTCTTCCGTTTCCTCGGTTTCTGATTTGATCGGTTTTTGATTAATACGGGATTCTATACTTGCAGCATCAGTTTTGTTGCTTAATCTTGGGTAAATGAGGCAAGTGCCAAAAATGACTAATAAGCCTAATAATAAGTAGGGCAGCCATTTATTCAACATTAAATTATCCAAAAAGCTTTTACTTTCTTTCTTAGCTGTACGAGTCGTAGAGGCTACTTTTGGAGTAGCTGTTGTTTTTGCAGCAGTTTTAGTAGCAAGGGTTGGGGTTTTTTCTCTTAGGATCGGATAAAAGTTGATGGACGGTAATCCAAAGGATTCTTTTCTAAAATTTGTAGAATCCGATATAAATTGAATATTATTTTCAAAATCCTTGTATAATCGACCCACAGCAGGTATTTCTACCATTTCTCTCTGACCTAATTGGGCTTTAATTTTGCTAACATAGGAATTAATAATGGCAGTAGCATCTTCCGTGGTAAGTTGGTGTTTTTCTTGAATTAACGCCAATAACTTTCCATCATTGGTAATGAGGTTGTTATCAAAGTTGATTTGTTTATTGGGCGGATGCAACATGCCTTGCACATGGTCTATAGTAGAGGAGGCATAGGTAAGGATAAAATTACCAAACCCTGGTATAACCAAATTATTATGTTTGTATAATAAATCCTTGATATAAGGAGCAATATCAATTTCCATAAATAGATTGTGAGTAAGGAATGGTGAAATAATAAACTTACATTCCTCTACTTGTTCTTTTTCCCTTCTGCGTCGTTAAAAAGCTTCGTAGATGCCTTGCATCGCCTACGTTTTTTGCCTCGCAGAAGAAAAAAATAACTGCGCATAGAAACGCAATTTATTAATTCACCATTCCTAAGCACCCAATTTTGAATAAAAATATTTGAATGTTGAATGGAAGTTTACGTTAACTCTTAGGATTTCCGTGCTATGACGTTCTGTAATATTCAAAATTCAAAATTCAATATTCAACATTGAGAACTAGCGATTGTGAGTGGGTTTGATATATTTAGCAGTCAAAATTACCATATTTTTTATAACTAGATAAGACTCAGAAGTTGGGAGTAGGAATCTGCCGAGCTTGTCAAGCGAGAGAGGCACTAAAATTGTGTTGAACTAGTAATTAACATTATTAAATCAATAAGGATAGAGGGATCAAATCCTACTTATAAAAGTTGAGTCTTTCCCCATGTAAACCTTTATATTTGTTTCTTTTTTAATTTTTTAGGTCACTAATCCTTCCAATTATCTATCACCCATCATGGCAAAAAAAAGATCGAAGTCTTGGTTTGCAAAACAACTCAAAGCACTACAGAAGCAGCTAGCCATAATAGAAGAACAGGACCAGATAGAAGAAGATCCCTCCATAGGCAAAGCCATCCCTAAGTCTGAAACCCAAGGGACGGATCGGTATCCAGATGTTTATGAAGATATTATCCCTAGTCCGTTAGCTAAATTTCACCAAGAAGACAGTTCTGTAACGCTATACAGTGAAAATGGGGTGGGCTTGCAAATTGTGTTTTTAAAAAATTCCATTTTGCAAATTAGATATTCAAAAAATGGAGTATTTAAAAAACCATTCTCTTATGCAATTGCTTCTGATCTTCCGCTAAGCACCATCCCCTATATCTGTGAAGAAAAGAAAACGAAAATACGATTACAAACCCAAAAAGTAATTTGTGATATATCCAAAAAAGATTTGACCATCTCCCTCAAAGATTTAAAGGGAACTGTTATTTGTGAAGATCATAAAGGGTATCTGAGTCGGCAAACGCTGCTGAAAGGTACCACAAAGGTTTGCCTCTCCAAGAAATCGCCTTCAGATGAATGCTTTTATGGATTAGGAGATAAGTCTTGTACGTTGAATTTAAGAGGCCATCAACTTAGAAATTATAATGAAGATGCTTTTGGATATGGGACAGAAACGGACCCATTATACAGAACTGTTCCTTTCTATTTTGGCTTGAGAGATAAACGAGCCTACGGTATCTTCTTTGACAATTCCTATCAAACGCATTTTGATTTTGATTCCAATAAGAAAGGCGAAGTACAATTTTGGGCAGATGGTGGAGAAATAAATTATTATTTTATATATGGTCCCGAATTAACAACCGTAGCGGAACAATATACTTTACTTACAGGGCTTCCCGAATTACCCCCTCTTTGGGCATTAGGATTTCATCAGTGTAGATGGAGTTATTTCCCAGATAAACGAGTGAAGGAAGTAGCTAAAGAATTTCGGGAGCGTTCCATTCCTTGTGATGCCATTTATTTGGATATAGATTATATGGATGGCTATCGTTGTTTTACTTGGAATAAGGAGTACTTTCCAAATCCCAAAAATTTAATAGCTGATTTAAAAGACAAGGGATTTCAGACCGTCGTGATGATTGACCCAGGTATCCGAGTAGATCCAGAATACAACGTGTATAAGGAGGGCATAGAGCAGGATTATTATTGTAGAAGAACGAATGGTGATTTGATGGAAGGACCCGTTTGGCCTCCGAATTGCGTATGGCCTGATTTTACAAATCCTAAAGTGAGGAAATGGTGGGGCAATTTATATGAACAATTATATTTAGAACAAGGGGTCAGTGGGTTTTGGAATGATATGAATGAGCCTGCTATGTTCCAAGTGCATCATAAAACCTTTCCAGACGAAGTATTACACCATTATGAAGGTTCGCCTACTACCCATGCACAGGTGCATAACATTTATGGCTTACAAATGTCTCGGGCGACTTATGAAGGATTGAAAAAGTTAAATGATAAGAAGCGACCCTTTTTGTTGACTAGGGCAACTTATTCTGGTGGACAGCGTTTTGCTGCGGTTTGGACTGGGGATAATATAGCTAGTTGGGATCATCTTCATTTGGCAAGCACGCAGTGTCAACGATTAAGTGTTAGTGGATTTTCATTTGTGGGGTCGGATATTGGTGGATTTTTTAAATACCCTGATGGAGAATTGATGGTGCGCTGGTTACAATTGGGCATTTTCCACCCATTCTATCGGGTACATTCTATGGGGAATAATGATGATGGATCGGCAGAAACAGATGCGGATAAAATAAAGAAGCGAGATGCCGTAGATAGATTAGATCAAGAACCTTGGGCATTTGGGAAAAAATTCACGCCTGCAGCTAGAAAAGCAATTGAGTTAAGATACCAGTTGATCCCTTATATCTATACCGTCTTCTGGCAGCATGTGAATAAGGGAACACCTATGATTCGATCTTTGGTGTTTCATGACCAGACAGATAAAACTACTTATAATCGAGAAAAAGAATTTTTATTTGGCGACAGTTTATTGGTACACCCTGTTACCGAAGCAGGGGCAAAAAAAGAGACGGTCTATTTGCCTAAAGGGAAATGGTATGATTACTGGACAGGGACTTCCCATAAAGGGAAGCAGATGATAAAATATCAGGTAACCCTAGAAACGATTCCCCTCTTCGTAAAAGAAGGCTCCATGATCCCTTTGTATCCGGTGATGCAATATACGAATGAAAAACCAGTGGAGACCTTGACACTAAAGGTGTATTATAGTTCAGAAGATACCATTACTCAACTATATGAGGATGCAGGAGAAGGGTATAAATATAAAAAAGAGGGGTATGCTTTAAGCACCTTCACTACTAAAAATAAAAAGAACCAATATGAAATTTTAAGAAAACAAGAAGGAACTTACCTAACTACCTACGATAAAATTAAAATTGAGTATTACGGCTTACCTTCAAAGGTTAAAAAATGTTATATGCAAGGGAAGGAAATTCCATTTAACAATTCTGGTAAGTGTGTAATAGTAGAGGTGCCAACAGATTTTGGTCAACTGACTTTTGAATAACATTTTTTTCATTTGTACAGTAGTTTGATTTTTTATTAAAACAATAAAAAAAAAATGAATTTATTGGCACATATTGATTCTTCTTCCGTATTAATTTAAATTGCACTAATAATTAAACCACTCCATCGAAGTAGCTGATTACTGACAGTCGCAGCTCAGCTATGTTCTTATTGCTTTCCAAAAACCACTTATTTAAGTAAAACTGCCCTACAAGGCATACTATTCACTTTTTTTTTAGTGGAAAATCCAGTTATAATCACACTTATTGGCAAAAGTAATTAGTAATAGATTCATAAGAGTCCTAACATGGAATTCTCCTGAATATACTAGCTGCTACATTTGTTAACCAATAAACTAATTTGGCTTGGTTTTTTCAATTTTAAATGGTGCTGCTCTGTCTTTTTACTTGGTTTTACTAGATTCTAATTACTGGACTAGAGACAATAAATTGTAATCCTGATGAATTTACGCTTCGCTATTGTTATCGTGACAATGCTAGTCATGTATTCTTGTTCTCAAGACAAGGTATATATTGACACACCGATAGATCAACTCTTAACGCATACCTTAAATAAAGCTGCTAAAACTGGAGAGGCAGGATATTTCATCTTACCATCCCATCAAGATTTTTCTGCTATCCCTCAAGATCCTCACAACCCAATAACAGAAGAAAAAGTACAATTAGGGAAAATGCTATTTTTTGAAACAGGACTAGCACTATCTTCCGCTAAGGAATCTGGTCATAAAACCTATTCTTGTGCTTCTTGTCATGTGCCTAGTGCGGGATTTCGTCCTGGCAGTGCTCAGGGCATCGCAGATGGAGGAGTGGGGTTTGGTAGAAATGGAGAAAATAGATCAAAGATTGATGCCTATCGAGAATGGGAATTAGATGTGCAAGGGGTTCGACCGCTTAGTGTACTGAATGTAGCGTTCGTTGAAAATACGACTTGGAACGGGCGATTTGGTGGGGCAGGTGTGAATGTTAGTACCGCTCATAGATGGTCCAAAGAGGACGGAACAGAATTAAATCACGAAGGTTTATCTGCTCTGGAAACTCAAAACATCGAAGGCTTGGATGTGCATAGAATGGAGATCACAAATGAGGTGTTAGATGACTATGGTTATCGCACATATTTTGATCAAGCATTCAGTGATTTTCAGGAATCGGAAAGGTATTCTAAGAAAACTGCCAGTTTTGCTATTTCTGCCTACCTGAGAACTTTATTAACGGATGAAGCACCTTTTCAGAATTACTTAAACGGAGATAAGGAGGCACTCACAGAGCAAGAGAAAAAAGGGGCTTTATTGTTTTTCGGAAAAGCAAAATGTTACCATTGTCATCGGGACAAAAATTTGGGAGCTAATGATTTTTATGCGATTGGCGTGAAAGACTTATATGAGACTGGTAAAGCCTTTAACACCTCCGCAGAAGATATTCGAAATCTAGGTAGAGGAGAATTCACAGGTAGGGCAGAAGATGATTATAAATTCAAAATTCCTCAATTATATAATTTGGGAGATGCTCCTTTTTATTTTCATGGAAGTAGTTTCACCGATTTGAGGGAAGTAGTAGAATATTTTAATATTGGTATTCCAGAAAATGCCAATGTTCCTCTACAGCAAATTGCTCGACAATTCAAACCCTTGGGCTTAACCCAGGAAGAAGTAGATGATCTTACCTCCTTTTTAGAAAATGGTTTGCAAGATCCAAATTTAAATAGGTATGTGCCCGAAGAGGTTCTCTCAGGCTATTGTTTTCCTAATAATGATGTATTCTCAAGAATAGAATTGGGCTGCAGAGATTAAAAAGATTCAATTTAATTTGTAAACTAAGCTTATTAGTATATTTTTGCTGCTCCCAAAATGAAGCAAGGATATTTAAATATTGCAATCCATTTTTTAAAATCCAATTTCCTCGCATCCACGACCTCTTACATATCATAAACACATAAACTACCAAATCATCACCAATATACGACGGAAGATTTAGGAGTGCATTAAGTGCTTGTAATTATAATGGAGAGAATCGTAAATAGGCCTCCTGTTCCAACTGCTTGTGCACTCCTTCTATGGTATTTAGAAAAATTCACTGGTAATAAAGAATTCAAAATTATACTTCCTATCTATTTCCTTGTTTAATAAAAAAGAATTTCTCCAACCAATCGTTACAGGTAGCTCCATAAAAAAGTGATTATCTAGCATTACCTCAATTCCAACAGATTTGAATTCAGTTTGTTTTAAAAAATCATTCCGTGCTTTCCCATAATCAAAAAATAGATTTGCTCTAACCCTTTTAAAATAAGTAATACCGTGAAAGCCCCAATCTGGATAGACTATAGGGAGTTGGTAATTGACGGCTACCTTAGTAAAGCGATTATTGGGGACTGTTGAATAGCCTCTTGGATATTCAAATCTATCAGAGAATTGGTACTGGTCTGTTAGGGCTTGCTTGCGATAGTGGAGATCGAATTTGATAGAATGATTTTGACCTATTCCAGGAAAGTAGAAAGAACTTTCTAAATGAAATTGACGCTCTGAGCGGTCGTCAAGCGTCTGATTGTAAGAAATATCAAGTACCTGCCCAAATCGAGTATCCACTTGTTGGTAAGCGGTTCTTCTTAAATTTGAAAACCTAGTACCTAAGGCAAATGTGCTAAGACTAAAATTTGGTTTTTCAATTTCTTCAAAAATGGGATTTCGAATAAAGCGATGACTATAATTAATAAATGGTTGGATACTCGTCCTGTAATCTCCTTTATTCCAAGTTAGTGGGACAGAAACCGTACTTCCAATAGTATGTTGACTGAATTGTTGTAATGCAAGAGTATCCGCAGGGGATTGAAAAATTGCATTTCGTTTGCCTGATCCTACCAACAACCTGATTTGTGGATACCATTTGCCATAGGTCATACTCGCCGCATAAAAAGCTCGTTGCTCATTGATGTTATAGCCTCCTAAGAGGTTGACAGAAACATCATTCAAGAGATTATCCATCTGTATATCCAAAGAAGGAACCGCTACGCTAGGGGTAAGATTCCAACTATGTAGTTTTAAACCTTTGAAAAGCCCTTTATAGGTGGTGATTGGATATGCTTTAGTAGGGACTTTGTCCAAAATATTCCCTCCCTCCTTAGAAATTTGATTGATTGGATACCTAGTTTGTTCCGTGGGTTCTAAGATCAGTTTACTAGCAAGTTGCTTACTAGCAGTTTCTTTGAGTTCAATACTAGATAAATAAAAACCTTCATGGTGGTATTCGCTAAAGAGTAGCTTTTTTCCATCTGTGGAAAGGCTAGGAAAATAGGCACCAATAGACACGGAACTATGTTGACGAAGGGTAGGGGAGAAGGTCTTCTCTTTGAAGCCACTAGTCGGCGTTGATAGGTCAACAGAATAGATATTATCAATGCCACTAAAGGAAGACGTGAAATAAACCCGATCATTTTTTACAAATAAGTCGCTGATGATATGGTGGGTCCAATTGCTAATTTGTACCAGTTTATTATCCGATAATAGGTATTTGAAAAGTGCTAACTGACTATTTTTTTTGGCAATAAAAACGAGTTCCCTATCACCCTCCGTCCATTTTGGAAATAGTAGCAAAAAATTCTCTGGATTGCTAAGCGTGTTTATAATCTGTCCATTTTGCACACTTAGGATGACTAAATTATTTTGTTGCTCTGGCGTTATTTGAACGGCAATTATTTTATCCTCCCTATGAGAAAAAGAGGGGGTGAATAATTTACTCTTATTGGTCAAGCGTACTTTTTGCTGTTTTAAGAAATCATAATAGACTAAGGTCGAATAGTTCTGCTCAAATCTTCTCGGATTTCTTCCAAATTCCATCCAGATCGCTTTATTTCCAGTGACCGATAAATAGGGTTCAATGTTAAACCCTATCGAGCAAAGCCGCTTTTCTTTGCCATTCTTTAACTGGTATAAACCTGTTGTTTTCTGGAAACTATTTTTTAAATAAACTAAACTGTTATCTCGTAAAGCGTACGGAAACCGATAAAAAGTAGGTGTTTTTAATTGGCTAGGACTCATTCGTTGAATGACAGAAAGTGGTAGATTGGATTGTTCTTTTTTCCAATTTTTTTTAGCTTCCAGATAAGCCGCTTTATACAATTGGGGCGAACTTAAACCCGTATGTTTTTTTAAAGACCAAGAAAAAGGATACAGGATATGCCGATAGCTACTAGCATCTTTAAAAACCTCTTTCCAAATATCATGTCCAAATTGTTTTCTAGCATAAGCAGTCAGTATATATCCCAATGGATATTGGTTGGGTACTACATCTTTGTAAGAACCATTTCTTGCCTTTTGATAAGAATAGTCAACATTATGCAACAATAAAGACCGTTGCAACCTAGAAAAAAATGGGGACCGACCTCGACCTTGATTACTCAATGCCGTTTCCATAAATACGGCATCTCCTTCCCAAAACCAATTAGGGGATAAAGACAAGGCTAGTCCCCAGCCATTATCTCCCATTAGATAGTGAGCAATCTTGCTCAATCCTACTCTAGAATTTGCATACTGTTGGGCATGTCGGTATTCATGTATGGTCAATCCATCCAACCAATTCACGGTTCCTAGTCTGTTTGGGGAGAGGGGGGGAGTAGCAAAAAATTCACTTCGATATGGAGAAACGCCTACAAATCCATTAGAAATAGTAGTTTGATTATGTATTAAAATTTGTAATGGATATTGTTTTTCTCCAATACTTCGATTAGAATAATTATCCATGTATTCAAGAATGCTCCCAACTCGAAATGCTTGGTGTTTAAATTTTTTTGGAAAGACAATGGTGTGATCCTTTACGTTGATTTGCTGCCATTGAATCGTATTTAAATGAGCACCAATCTGTGAGTAGAGCGTATAGGGCAAGCTAAGGAGAAGAAAAAAGTAAAATGATGAAAAGCATTTACCCGAAGTACTAGCAATCTTATTGGTAGTTAAATTTTTCAACTTGTTTTCTTGATTATTTTTATAAGTAAACTGAGAATGGGATGAAATTGTGAAAACGATTTTAGAAGTCAGAGGTGTTAACCTACAAAAAGTCATACCGATAATCATTTTATATAATCCATGCTAATAGCTAACACATCTGACTTCTTTTTCAAAATCATTTTTTTATCCCGTTCCAAGTATAACTTCATCAACAAATGATAAGGGGAGTTAATCCTTGATGGATTAACTCCCCCTTTTTATTTATAGTTGTGTATTTTATCCGCAACTCAATTCCCACCTTCAATAGCCGCCCTAGCCCTAGCCAAAAATCGTTGAGCAGTATTAGGCTCTAAATTCTGGATTTCATACTGTCCTCCATCAGGCATTTTTTTGATAGCTTCTTTGCTTTTTAGCCCACGAAGAATATCATTAAATCGAGTATTATCAGAAACGGAACCCATGACTCCTCCTTTATAACTAAAGAAATAAAAGTAACCACTAGGAGATTTAAAATAAAGATACACTCGATCATCACCATTACTGGGCATTTTGAACTCTACGTAACACTCAATTTCTTTGTTAAGCATCGTCCCATTGATGCCAGCTAAACCAGCTAGGGCTTTACGGGATACAAAGGATTGATAATCTGGATCCCATTTCATGGGTAAGTCCGTAAATAGGAACGAACTTTTCTGATGCCCTTTTGGAAAGGCCAAGGTCCTCGTTTTTATTAATTCTATGGTTTGTGCCAACTTATTGGTATCGGGAATAAATTCAGCGAGATTAGCAGTATGGAAAGGTTCTTTCAAGGTATAAATAATATCTTTCGCATCGAAGCTACTAGATTGAATATCATTGATAAGCATTCGATAACACTGCTCAGGAATGATCATTTCTATAGCAGCCATCATATCTGCTATCACTAAAGGGTCCATATTAGTACTATCTACTTGATCGGGAAATTCCGTTTCAATTTTACCTGCGGCTTTTACTTTAATGTAATCTAATTCAGAACAAATATTCAAAAGCCCTTCTCCTGTGACCTTCCCTGTTTTATTACTGAAAACAAGTTTTTTACCGATTGGACGATTAGCGATAACTTTTGTAGAATCACCAAAAATAAATTCATCCTTTTCTTCATCATATTTGAAAACTCCTGTAACAGGCAAAACAGGGCGATCTTTTCTGAAATACAATGGCATAAAAACCCTTGGGTAAATTCTAGTATTTTCTTTACTTAAATAGAAACCTGTGTACAACTTATCACCTGCATAATTTCTAGGAGCTTCAAAAGCTATTGTTAGATCATTTTTATCTCCCTCACTATCAATAGTAAACCATTCTGGATTGCCCATTTTAGGAGCATCGAACTTAGAATATCCTTTAAATTGGAGATTAACATTAGAGGCTTGCAACGCTATATCTCCTCTGAACTGGGTTTTGTGATCTATATAAAAGTTTTCTTCGGGGGTGATGACTCCTTTCGCCCTAGTTTCTGTAGGCTTTTCACTTCTTTTGCCTTTTCCTACTCTTGATCCTTTGATATCCGACAAAAAGATTTCTTGTTGATGTGGTCCTATATTGTATTCGTAATACCCGTCCGCTGAATATTCTTTTTTCCCTTTTATGGTTACATTGGCCCTATTGATAACGTGATTTTGGTTGGCAGTATCTGCTACTATTTGAGCATTTTCAAAGGATTCTATCGATCCTCCTTGATTAATGAATACCAATCCTTTTTCAGGATAGATAAAGGCATCACAGGACTGAATAAAAGGGACACCACTAATATTCAACTTACTTTCTTTAATATCATAAAATGCAGCCCGTCCATTAAAGTGTAAAGAGTCTTGATTGGGATTAATAGAAACAAAATCTGCTAATTCATTGTTCCCCGCAAACACAATACTTTCCTCTTCAATGGCCCAGGTGAATTGACTCATGGAAGTAGAAAATTGATTGTAGGGAAGATCAATAAAAGTAGAGTCAGAGTTGGATTTAAAATATCCTTCTTGTTTGTCAAAGTCCAAATTTCCAGATAGATTAGAAGTGGAGATGGCATACTGTTCTGAATCCGCCGCTTTTATGTTGATGCCCATTGTATCGGATTGTGCAGAATACGAACCAAATGCGAAATACTTAGAATTGACTATTGCCTTATCCCAATCTAATTTTCCTTCTCCTCTTACCCCTTCTGGCGTTAAAACGACTGTACCTGAAAAGTCAAACTGCCCCTCTTTATAAAATTTAAAGGGATCACCAGCGGTTCTGATTTCCAAACTATCAGCATAAGGATTTAAAGCAAATTTTATATCATTCCCTGTAATTTGTGGAATTTGCTTAACCCTATCTTCCAGCAAGTTAAATTCATCTGCACTGGCCGTTAATAATTTGGGTCTGAAAACGAAATCTTCCGCTTCAATATCTAAACTCAAATAATTCATTTTTCCAATTCCTGTAAATCCACCATTATTCAATTGAATTTCTCCCTGGTAGTTCCCTCTTCCACCATAGATTGGATACCCATTAGCAGGCGTTTGGGTGATAAAACCAAGCGACTCATCATCTTGTACTACTAGTGTTTCTTTAATGTCAGGGAAGATACCTGCAGATTTTAAGGTGCCCTTAAATTTCATATCATCTCTCTCAAGTTTATCTAGGGAATTCAATGCAAAATCATCTATTTCAAAGTGAAAATCTTGTTTATTATAGGTGCTATCGAGATGATCTGGGTTATCGTAATACACATAGGAGGTAGATCCACTTTGGAAAGAAGGAAAAATGTCAATATCCTCTTTACCCGATTTATTTTTGGGAGCATCAATTAATAATACACCAGATAAATTTTCTAACCTACTCGCTATTGCTTTAGGAACGGGATTCCCTTTGTCATCTGTTTGTTCACCTGTTTCAAATAATTCTAGGACATCTATGGAATCCATCCGTATCTGAAACTTTTCGTAATCAAAATGAAAAGCTTTTCCATAGAATAAACCGAGCGATCCAAAAACTTTTCCGCTGAAATCAATATTACGATTTTCGTGCATCACTACTTTTTGACTATCCGTTTTGGTGGCGACCTGTTGGGTAGCACTAAATTCAATGAATTTGATTCCATTGATTTCTAATTCATTGGTTTTTGTATTTAAATATCCACTGGTTTTATTGGTTTCAGAAATGATATTTAGATTGTCGTAATCCACCTTATCTCGACTGGCATCCGAGTATAAAAAGGTTTTGTCATATACCTCGATTAATTCCCCTTCTGGATCATACTTAAGAAAGCCTTTAGATTCTAAATCAAACAGCAGTGGGGAGATTTTTTTTATGGTATATTTTGGGTTCATTCGTTTGGCAAAGAGATTGGCATCTACTGTTCTACTACCTTCCATTTCAGAAAACACCTTCAAAGTGGTAATCGGATTGACGACGCCCACCCCTTGAATTTTTCTATATAATTTAGGAGAATAATAATTTTTAGATTCATAATGCAATCGACGCTCCACTTCACTTCCTATCGCTTTCCCTTCTTCATCGATTACTAAGGAATCTTTATCAAAGTACCATTTCATCTTGTTGGCATCGATATCAATTTGATGAAAGGAGGAGGAAAATGCTCTTCTTCCTTTACTTCCATCTCCTCTTGCCAATTCAATTTCTCTATCCTTTATGTCGTATCTAAAATTAATGGAGGGATGATAGATCGAATCCTTTTGTAGATAGATGGATAAATCCACCTGCTCGCCTGTGATTACTTCCCCTTTTTTAATAATAAATACATCTGCATGACCTCTGATTTTTACCTCTCCTTTTTTATTTTTGATAAATACCCTAGCTTGTTCTTCTTCTGTTCCTGTCCCTATAACATTCACTCCTTCTAATGCAAATTGACCAAAGAATCGAATGCCCTCTCCGATTCCTTTGATTTCTTTTATTCCAGTAGTAGAAACAAATCTAGGATACGATTTAAAACTACCTGAAACAATTTTGTCTTGAAAAACGCCAGTGATGGCATCGTCTTTTAAGAAACTAGGTAGGTGCAAAATAGCGTCTTTAGCATTATACCCTGTTTTGGTAACATCAATTTCGTATGTTTTCAACTGTGCATAATGATCTCTATCTAAGTCGTGTCGTTCCCATCCTACTCGCCCAGACTTGCCCTTCCAAATTTCTTCTAACAGATAAAATACACCAGACGTATTTTCAATCAATAGGGAGTCCTTTCCTCTGTTCGCATATAGATTTAATCTATTGAAGGTAAAAGTGGGTTGTTTATTATCATGTCCAATTTGGATACTATCGGTGGCGGCATTCCAATTGACCCCACCTGTACTTGAAAATTTCAATGCTCGATGAATAAAAAAGTTGGAAGATATTTCAAAGAAATTATTGACGATCTTCTTTTTTTTACCTCCGTATTCTTCAAATAGAAGATAGGTGATTTCATGCCATTCTGAGAATCGCTCTTGACCATTGGCTAGGTTGTGTATTTGACTAACTGCGGTTAAGTAATTTTTAAAATAAGGACTAGCCGCCATCTTCAATTCGAGCATTTTATTGCAAGTAGCGATAATGGTATCTTGCTGCTTAGGAGTAAACTTGGTTTGGAAATGACCCCCAAAATCTTTCACCGCTTTCTCCATTACCTTTCGCTTACTGAGCGTCATAAATGTTTCTAGTTCCTTGTAAAATTCGGTAGGATGGGAAGAGAATTTTTCTAATTTTTGTGCCTCAACCTGAGTAGATATTAGAAAAAAGCTAAAGAGAATAAAGTATAACTTGTGCATGAAAATGAATTTGTCACTTACTGGAATTGGGGCTTTGCGATACTATTTAACGTTGAAAAGAGGAGGGAGTTGTTTTAAACGGATATTTGGTGAGTCTTTGTCGTTAAGAAATGATTTGTTCTTCCAAATTCGTTCCAATGTCGATAGGGCGATTAATGCTTTCTTCTAAGGATATAAAGGTTTCTGTCCGCTGAATGCCTTTTATTTGTTGAATTTTATCATGTAAAACTTTTCTTAAATGATTGGTATCTAGACAAACAATTTGAGCAAAAATACTATAAGTGCCTGTAGTATAATGGGCATTGACAATTTCTGGTATGTCCTTTAATTCTCGAATAACTTCCTCATACAAAGAACTTTTGTTTAAATAAATCCCTAAGAAAGCAGTAATATCATAGCCTAACTTGGAGTAATCCACTCGTAAACTTGACCCAACTACGATTCCTTTATCCTCCAACTTGTTCATCCTAACATGTACCGTACCTCCAGAAACATGTAGCATTTTAGCGATTTCCGTATAGGGAATACTAGCATTCTTCATCAAAATAGCTAGAATATTGCGATCTAAGTCATCTAGTTGCATAGGGCTAATTTAATCTGTTTAAATTACATGCGAATCGTCAGTTAAAATAATAGTGTTTATTCCAAAATTTATCGTTTGGCGTTGACCGTCTATCGTCAAGTGAAACGACCGTCAACCGTCACCCGAATAAAGTTTAATGAATAATTTTTTTTTTGCTCGGTGGCTCATCCCGTCCGTTTCACGGTTGCTCACTTGAAGATTCCCCGAATCTTCTTTCCGTTTTTCAAACAGAAATCATTCGCTCAAGCCTCGCAATAGGGTTTAATTGGCGATTGGCATATTACGATTATTTCAACAAATAAAGGATATTGTTAATTAATTTGCAAAAATAGTTGATAAAATAGGGTTAATTTTCGACATTATTCAATTCTTAGGAACGAGGGATAAATAAGGTTTATGATTTAAAATGAAGATTTTGACTTTCTTTTTTTCACTGAAAAAAAAAGAAACAAAAAATTCTAGTCAAAAAAAACTCGCTTCTTAGCTCTTTGATGCTCTGGCATCAAGCCTACGCTAATGCTCAAACAGTTTTTTGACAAGCCTCCCGCTTAGATGTTGACTACGGGACATTAACTAGATGCAACTTATCATAATTAACTTGACT
>CALJIQ010000371.1 GCA_937973995.1 uncultured Saprospiraceae bacterium | reverse complement strand
CTTTGCTTCAACAGTGGCGACTCGGTATCTTCATCAAGCACGGTATCTAAGTACCAAATGGTTAGTTGATGTGTCCGAGCCGCTTGTCACAAATTTATGAGTTTATAAACTTTTTGGTTATATCTCAAATGTACGATGGTTCGTGTGTTAATAACCATCAAGCAATCTAACTATCAAACCATCCATTTCAACGGAAACTTCATATGGAATATATTGGCGAACATTTACTACCAGGACAAATAGGTCGCTTTCTTTTACTATTAGGATTTGTTGCTAGTATTATAGCAATGATAAGTTATTTTTTTGCGACGCAGCGGAGAGATACCCCTGAGTTTGTAGGTTTGCGAAGGGTAGGGCGCATATCCTATTGGTTACATGGGCTTTGCTTTTTGGGAGTGATTGGTATTCTTTTTTATATCATGATTAACCAATATTACGAATACCAATATGTGCAGCGTCATGTAAATGAAGACCTACCCATGAAGTATATTTTTTCTGCTTTTTGGGAAGGGCAGGAGGGGAGTTTTTTGTTGTGGATGTTTTGGCATATCATCTTGGGATTTATTTTAATTAAAACGGCAAAGGAATGGGAAAGCCCGGTAATGAGTGTATTGTCTTTAGTACAATTTTTTATTGGAACGATGATCGTGGGCTTGTACCTATATATAGGAGAAACAGAATATAAATTAGGAAGTAATCCACTTTTGTTATTAAGGGATACCATGGAAGCTCCCTTATTTAATAATAAAGATTATGTGTCGCTTTTGACAGGAACGGGGATGAATCCACTCTTGCAAAATTACTGGATGACTATTCATCCACCTACTTTGTTTTTGGGTTTTGCTTCTACCATCGTACCATTTGCCTATGCCATTGCAGGTCTTTGGACCAAACAACATAAAGCTTGGTTAAAAGCAGTTTTTCCTTGGGCCTTATTTTCAGGAATGATTTTAGGAACGGGCATTTTAATGGGAGGCGCATGGGCGTATGAAGCATTGAGTTTTGGAGGGTATTGGGCATGGGACCCCGTAGAGAATAGTTCTTTAGTTCCTTGGTTAATTATGGTGGCAGGTATTCATACCAATTTAGTGTCTCGCAATACGGGGTATTCGATTAAAAGTACCTACCTATTTTATATCCTTTCATTCTTATTGATTGTCTATTCAACCTTCCTAACTAGAAGTGGAATTTTAGGCGATACGTCTGTCCATGCCTTTACGGAAATGGGACTAGAAACGCAGTTGATATTTTTTATGGCAACTTTGTTGGTATTAGGTTTTGGTCTGTATGCGTTCAATCAAAAAGGAATACCTGTTCCCCCCAAAGAAGAGGCGGCTGCTTCTAAAGAATTTTGGATATTTATAGGGACGCTTGTCTTGTTGTTTTCTTCCTTGTTGATAACGGTTTCTACCTCTCTTCCTGTTTATAATAAAATAATGGGTTTCTTTGATCCTGCTCATCTACCATTGGTGATTGAGGACCAAGAGGCACATCATAACAAATACCAGTTGTGGATAGGAATTTTGATCGGTTTCTTTTCAGGACTTGCCCAATTCTTACGATTTAAAGAAAATAATTTTTCTTCCTATCAAAAGAAATTTCTAACCC
The DNA here is from genome assembly GCA_937973995.1 of uncultured Saprospiraceae bacterium. GTDB lineage: Bacteria > Bacteroidota > Bacteroidia > Chitinophagales > Saprospiraceae > JAFMDF01. The sequence goes on along the minus strand of CALJIQ010000371.1, from coordinate 8,288 downwards.
ATATCGGCATTGCACTTGGTCTTTCCTTAGTACTCACTTATTTAACTACGCTTTGGTTGGAAGTGAAAGCTTGGCAATATCTGCTGCTATTATTCACCGGCTTTTTTGCGGTGGTTAGTAATTTGGATTATTTATTCACTTTTATAAAAGGCAATTTAAAAGTGGCAGGTTCTACGATCTCCCATATTGGCTTTGGGTTGATGATGGTAGGCGTGGTCGCATCAGGTACCAATAAATTTCATATTTCCAAAAATGAGTTTGCCATGCGAGGTATGTTGGATGAGGAGCGTATCGCTAAAAATCTAGTCTTATTCAAAGGAGAACCGATGTTTATGAGTGGCTACATGGTTAATTATGAGCGAGATACGATGATTGGTAACATCAGAGAGTATATCATTAACTGTCAGAAACTAGATGAAGATGGGAAGCCAACCGAAGAAAAATTTAATTTAAGACCTAATATTTTATACGATACTAAAAACGAATATGCAGCGGCTAATCCGTACACCAAAAGATATTTTTCGGAAGATGTATTTTCTAGCGTTGCGAGTGTGCCGCCGCATCACCAAGGTCCTACTGCTTTAAAAGAATTTGAAGATAGCCTAAATTTCCAATCATATACAGCGCTCGTTGGCGAATCCATTTCGACCGGCAAACACACGATTCAAATTGTAGGCATCAACCAACAACCGCAACATCCAGAATACCAACCAAAAGCAGGAGATATAGCAGTCGGCGTAAAAGTAGCTGTGCAAAATGAAAAAATGGACACCGCTTATACCACTGAACCCGTGATGCTATTAAGAGGAGAATTGATCTATAGTTTTCCAGGGCAGGTGGATGATTTAAGTGTAAAAGTTAGATTAACCCAACAAGTATTTGAAAGTGTCTATACGCCTGATACAGAACTCACTTACCAGACAGTGAAGGTAAAAGAAGGCGATCAATTTAAATTTAAAAACTACGACTTAAAACTAGCAGGATTTAATCGTCAATCTCAACATCCAAATTATATTTACGAAGACGGAGATATACCCGTTGGAGCAATTGTTTCTGTTACGAATAAACAAGGTCTCACCAAAATGGCAGAACCCCTTTATTTTATTCGAAAAAACCGCCCGCTCAATTTAAAAGATGAGATTCAAGACTGGAACTTACATATTCGCTTCACTGAAATTGATCCCAATACAGGTACGATGACTTTGCAGGTAGCACAAGGCGTTGCGCCCGAAAAACCCATTACCCTTGAAATAGCAGAAAATTCTTACCGAATGGATTATATTGTTTTAGAGACCATCGTTTTCCCTGGCATTAATTTATTCTGGTTGGGTTCTACTATGATGATGTTGGGCTTGGGAATGGGCTGGTGGCGGCGAAGAAAAATAGTTTAAATCGCAGATTTCGCAGAAATAAATTAGATTTCGCAGATGAGATTTTCTTGATGGCAAAGATTTTTGCAGAATAGGCAAGTACGCGTATAATCTGAAAGAATCACATGAATCCTTTTATCTCATCTGCGAAATCAATTCAAAATCAACGAAATCTGCGATTCACAATCCACTAATCCACCAAAAGTCCCCGCAATAGAGGCTTTAACTTAGCCGCCGTAGTCTTATCTCGAATACTCTTTCTCATTACCTATTATTTCTCTATTGGTGGATGGCAGCAACTTAAGCATAAGCCTAGAGTATATGCAAAGTGGCTGACATCTCTACCTATTCCTAAAAATATCTGCCACTTTGCTTTACGCCCAGCGTTGTTCAAGTGTCAGCCATTATTGAATTGTAGTTTTGAGTATTTGAAAGGAGGGACAATTGTGCGAATAAAGATAGATATTTATGGAAATAAAAAGATAAAAATTATGCCAGCACATTTAGTGGTCAAAGATTTAAGCATTGATTTTGAAAATACCTTAGGTGTTACCAAAGCAGTGGATGCTATTTCTTTTACCCTAGAAAAAGGAGAGACCTTAGGAATCGTAGGCGAATCTGGTTCAGGGAAAAGTGTAACGGCTTTGGCTATATTAAATTTGTTGACCACTACTGCAAAAGTATCTGGAGTAATAGAAATGAGTAGGGGAGAGGAGGCTGCCCAACTAGAACAAAAGCCAATCCTTAGAGGGAAAGAAGTGGCGATGATTTTTCAAGAACCCATGACGGCGTTAAATCCAGTATTGCGGTGTGGAGATCAAATACTAGAGGTTATTGTACAACATCGTACCATCAGCAAAGAGGATGCTATCAAAGAGGTAAAAGAGTTATTGCAGCAAGTTCAATTAACGGATGTAGACCGCATGTATAAGGCGTATCCCCATGAACTATCAGGCGGACAAAAGCAGCGGATTGTTATAGCCATCGCATTGGCTGCAAAACCCTCGATCCTATTAGCGGATGAGCCGACTACGGCTTTAGATGTAACCATACAAAAAGAAATTTTAACCCTACTCAATCAACTCAAAGCATCCTATCAACTATCTATTATTTTTATTTCTCACGACTTAGGCGTAATCAAACAAATGGCAGATCGAGTGGCTGTCATGCAGCAAGGGAAGATGGTTGAATTGGGGGAGATTCAACAAGTTTTTGCGAATCCAAAACATGCTTATACGAAAGGCTTATTGGCTTGCCGTCCCTCCCAAAATATGCAGTTGGAGAAACTCCCAACTTTGGATACAATTGATTTTACTGCTATTAATAATAAAGAGGTAGCCAAGCGAAAAAACTATTTGGCCATACAACCTATTTTATTAAAAGTTGAAAATATCTCCAAATGGTATTCGGCTAAAAAGAACTTTTTTGGACAGGTTAAAAGCTATGTCAAAGCAGTGAATAATGTAAGTTTTGACGTACGTAAAGGAGAGACGTTTGGCTTAGTTGGAGAATCAGGTTGCGGCAAGTCCACATTGGGCAGAACCATCATCGGATTAGAAAAAGCTACTCAGGGAAATATCTGGTATAACCAAACCAATTTATTACAATTATCTGCAAAGGAATGGACAACATGGCGAAAGCGACTCCAAATAATTTTTCAAGATCCTTATAGTTCCCTAAACCCTACCCAACCGATTGGTTATGCCATACAAGAACCGATGACCATTCATGGACTATGGAATAATGAGCGCACAAGAAAGGAAAAAACCGTTCATTTATTGGAGTTAGTGGGGTTGGAAGCTGCTCACTTTTTGCGTTTTCCACATGAGTTTTCAGGCGGTCAGCGACAGCGTGTTTGCATTGCAAGAGCATTGGCATTGGAACCTGAATTTCTGATTTGTGATGAATGTGTATCTGCTTTAGATGTATCTGTACAAGCACAAATTTTGAATCTCTTGATTGACTTAAGAACCCAATTTGATTTAACGTATATTTTTATCTCCCACGATTTGTCGGTGGTTCGTTTTATTAGTGATCGAATTATGGTAATGAAAGATGGGGAAGTGGTGGAGATTGGGGTAGCAGAAGATATTTATGAGCGACCGCAGTCCTTATATACGAAGCAATTGGTGGAGGCTATTCCTGCTTGAATTAAGCTTCTTCCAACTCAGGTTCAGAAATAAAGAATAACCCTAAAAAGGTGATTAATCCATTCAGTATTAATAATTCAAATCCGAATTTATACCCAAAGAGTAATAACTCTGAATTCGAATTAATAAGATAGGTAAGAATAGGGGCCGCTATGCAGACATAAGGGGCTAGGCGATCATTAATTGGGCGTTTAGTAAAAAAGCCAAATGCATATAATCCCAGTAAAGGTCCATAGGTATAGCTTGCTACGGTAAAGATAGCAGCAATCACTGCATCATCATTGATAAACCAAAAAATAAGTATCACCAAAAATAACAGAATAGAAAAACCTATGTGTACTAAAAAACGAGTGCGCTGTTGTTCTTTCTCTGTCGTATCACTTTTTTCAAAATTTAGGAAATCTACACAAAAGGAAGTTGTCAATGCTGTTAAGGCAGAGTCTGCACTAGAGTAGGCAGCAGCAATCAATCCCAATAAAAAGACGATACCGATCAATGGGGACAGATGATTTAAAGCGATGGTTGGGTATAATAAATCGGATTTTTCAGGTATGGCAATTCCCACTTGGTTGGCATAGATATATAATAAGGCGCCTAAGGATAGAAATAATAACTTCGCAAAGAACAAGACAATCGTAAACCAAAACATATTCTTCTGTGCCTCTCCTATATTTTTACAACTTAAATTCTTTTGCATCATATCTTGGTCCAAACCAGTCATTACAATGGCAATAGACGCACCTGCTAAAAATTGCTTGAAGAAGTTTTTAGGCTCTACCCAACCTCCTTCAAAAAAGAAAATTTGAGAATAGGCACTATCCTTTACGGTTTGAAATAAATTACCAGTGGATAATTCTAATTTTTGCCCGACTGCTACAACGGTCAATATAACCGCTGATAACATACATAAGGTTTGCAAAGTATCTGTCCAAACAATCGTCTTAATACCGCCTTTAAAGGTATAAATCCATATCAGGATAATGGTAATAAGCACCGTACCCCAAAATGGAATGCCAAAGGATTCCATAACGAATGTTTGTAAAACAATCGCTACTAAATACAAGCGAAAGGAAGCCCCAATTATTCGAGATAACAAGAAAAATCCAGCTCCTGTTTTATAAGAAGCTACCCCGAAACGCTGTTCTAAATAGCCATAAATAGAGGTGAGATTCAGCTTATAATACATGGGCATTAGCACAGTAGCAATCACGAAATACCCTAGCAAATAGCCGATCACCATTTGCATATAGGAAAACTGACTCGCTCCGACCCAACCGGGTACAGAGATAAAGGTGACCCCAGAAAGGGTAGCCCCTACCATGCCAAATGCTACTAAATACCACGGGGATTGGCGTCCCGCTATAAAAAAATCAGTGTTATCTGAATCTTTACCGGTAAGATAAGAAACCAGCATCAGCAGCAAGAAATAAGCAGCAATGATGCCTAATATAATAGACGGTGTAAGTTGATTAACCATTCTCAGAGACCCTTATTTGGGATAGCGTGCGTAGTTTAATAATCAGTTTTCAGGAGTTTGTCAATAATTGTTGTCAATTACCAAAGGGGCAAAGCTACAAAATAAACCTCCCGTATCAAAAAAAATGTATATTTGATAGATACGACTAGTTATCTCAAGTTGCAATCGAACTTGAGAAATTCCAATTTTCAAGCACCAAATTCCAATAGTAAATATTTAAAATCACTTGCTTTGGAATTTGGAGCGAATCCTCTATTCAATGGTTTTCGGATGACCTTTTCGTATAGCGGGGCGGGATAACTGGCATTTTTGAAATCTATTGATACCCCACATTTTTTTATCACTTAAAATCCCAAAGGGATTGAATACAAATAGCCCTAGATGCAATCTAGGGATACGAGATAAGGTGTATTTCCCAACCCAGAATGGGTTGAATTCACGATATTCAACTCTTTCAGAGTTGGGAATTGTTCCAAACGTGATGTCACCGTATTGTATACGGTGCTATTCATATTGAATCCCTTCGGGATTTGGAGATGTGGGGTATCAATAGATTTTTGAAATGCCTGTTATCTTTCAGAATACAGTCTTATCCCGTGACTTCCCGTTTTAATTGTCGAATTAAAACGGGAAGTCACGGGATAAGACTACAACCTAAATTAGAAACCGTTGTAGATGCGTTGAGCTACTTCCATGTTTTATGACATCTAGTCCAGCCACTAATCACCAGTTACCAATCACTATTACGTACTGACATAAAGAATCTTCCTCGAATTTTAACACCCATATATCGAATATTTCGTCCAAATAACAAGGAATACCTGCATCTTACAAAAAAAATCATTGGGTATAGAAAGGTTATAGCATTTGGAAACTACTGTCGTAAGGAATCATCTAACCATAGTGCCATAACCCCACCATACCACAACGCCAATTCAACATGAATCATCCACACCTACAAAAAGTGCTATTGGAAAATCGCTCATTCCGAGTAGGACACTATATCAGTAAAGGATTTGAAATCTTTAGTAAGAATCTGGGTAGTTTCGTTGCTTTTAGCTTGCTCTCTGTGTTGATTATGTCTTTTGTGGGAAGCCTTCCTATGGTGGGTGGTTGGGCGAGTAAGTTTGCAATGGTACCTGTGTTAACAGCAGGTATTTATTTAGTGGCACACGAGGTGAACAAAGGAAATAAAGTAGCGTTTGGGGATCATTTTATGGGCTTTCAGCATTTAGTTCGACTGGCATTGGCTTCTATGGCGATTAGTGTGATTACGACGGCAGCGACTGTTCCTTTCTTTATCGCCAATAAAGGCTTGTTGGAATGGACTTGGAGTTTAATGGAAATTTCTGCCTCTTTTTCTTTTGATAGCGTAGATGCGTTTTTTACGGCCTTTCCAGGATTCCAATCTTGGAAGTTTTTATTATTGCTGCCTATGGTCTATTTGGCAATTGCCTATTCTTGGACTCGAATGTTTGTGGTGTTTTATGATTTAAATGTTTGGGAGGCAATGGAGGCTAGTAGAAAATTAATTTCCAAAAATTGGCTCACCTATCTGTTATTTTCTATTACCTTGGCAGTAATTGGTTTAGGTGGCTTATTCGGTTTATTGATTGGTGTGTTTTTTACTTATCCTGCTATGCTATGTATTAACTATGCAGCTTTTGAGGATATAACGCAGTTAAACAAAGCAGAACGAGAAGAAGACTATGTGGATATTCTGGTTAAATAGGAGGTGTTTAACCACATTAGTTCATATAAGTAATTTCACATAAGCACACATTAGAAATACAGCTTATTTTTGTGATCTAATGTGAAATAAGAGGTGTTTAACCACATTAGTACACCTAAGGGAATTCACTTTAGCGTACATTAGAAATACAATTTATATTTGTGATCTAATGTGAAATAACTAATGTGTACTAATGTGGTTAAAAAAAAACAATCCCTTCAAAAAATATTCGACTTTGTAGAAGCTAATTGGCAACAGGATATTAACCGACTCGCCTTCAAAAAAGAATTAGTCAAAGGAGTTGACAATAGATTTGTACTTCAACAACTCTATGGAAAACAAAAAGCCAAAAACAAATTACCCTTCCTTTTTAAGCAATCCAATAGTTTATATCCACTCAAAGTATCTGTCGAACAAAGCACTTCCGAAACAGTAGCAGACTGGAAATCAAAATTAGTAACAGGAGCAACCTTATTAGACATGACGGGAGGCTTTGGGGTAGATAGTTATTTCTTTTCCAAACAAATCCAACAAGTAACTTACTGTGAACAACAGAAGGAGTTAGCTGACATTACCCAGCACAATTTTCAAGTGTTAAAGGCAAATAATATAGAGGTAGTTAATATAGAGGCTGTTACATTTTTAAAAAATACAGCGCATCATTTTGATTGGATATACCTAGACCCCGCTCGTAGAGATGGCGTAGGAAATCGAAAAATTGGCTTGACCGATTACACGCCTAATATCTTGTTAATAAAAGAGTTGTTATTTGAAAGAGGGAAAAAGATATTGTTGAAAACGTCTCCTATGCTAGATATTCAGCAAGCGGTTCAGCAACTAGAAAAAGTCCATCAAATATATGTCGTAGCTGTAAAAAATGAAGTAAAAGAATTACTGTTTGAGATGGATGGTACTATTGAAAATACTTCATCTCCTATTATTCAATGTGTAAATTTAGAGACTACGGACCTTCCCTATACCACGACTCATAGACTTGACAAAGCGGCGTATGCTTTTCCTAAAGCCTATTTATATGAGCCCAATGCAGCTATTTTAAAAGCAGGTCTATTCAATGAAATAGGAATAGATTTTAAACTTGAAAAATTACACGCCAATACCCACTTATACACCAGCGACAAATTAGTTCCTAATTTTCCTGGTCGAACTTTTTCTATACTATCAGTACTTCCTTATCGAAAGAAGGAGATTCTTCCTTTTGTAAACAATGCAAAAGCTAACATAAGTACTCGTAATTTCCCTGATTCAGTGGAGATGGTGAAGAAGAAGTTGGGCTTGAAAGATGGGGGAGATTGCTACCTATTTGGTGTAACCTTAGCGGATGGAAGTGTAAAGATAATCGTGAGTAAGAAAAATTAAACTAAGTATCGGACACCTCGAAGATGTCCGATACTTACAGACTTAAGTAGTGTGACATTATTAATTATTGATTATTAATTATTTTCCAGACGCTACTGAACACGCCTAATTAGCTAATAATCAGTAATTAATAATCAATCAACTGAAAAGCAAAGTTGTTAACTTATTTTTGTCAGACTACT
>CALJIQ010000370.1 GCA_937973995.1 uncultured Saprospiraceae bacterium | reverse complement strand
GTAAAATTATGAAAGTGAACTAATTGTTTATTTGTGTAACTGTTTATTCGTTTACAAGCTATACTTAGATAAACAGTTCAACAAATAAACAATTAAACAGTATTGTAAAATCACTTTTTTATCCCGTTCCAAGTATAAATTATATTCCATGAGATTTTTATCCTGCTTGTTTTTAATCTTCTTTTCTTTTTCAGTGGTTGCTCAAACAGCTAGTAAAGAAGAGCAATTGGCTTCTCTTAACAATTACGTCTATTTCACAAATGAGAGTGTACATGGGCTATTAATCGTGCACAGACTGCTGGAAAATTTCAACCAGAAGATCAATAAATATGTGGATTTAGAGAGCAATCAGTTCAACTTCTATTCTAATAAAGACTTGCCAAGAAATTTATTTGACGATCCAGAACAGTGGTTTTATGACGTGTCTCCCTATGCTTGGTATGAGCTGTCCATAACGGAAAGCACCAAATTGCCGTCAGGTCTAGCAACCTCACTAAATAAGGATTTGGAGCAATTAAAATCTATTATTACTAGGGTGAATGCAATTCGTTTTGAATTAGGTGTTTTGACAGAAAGTAAGGATTTACAAGAGCGAAAAAACTTGGATAAAATATATTCTAAGCTAGAAGAGTGTGTTACCCTCTATGATAATTTCAATACGATTAAAGAAGAATTAAAATTAAAGTTAATACAAGGACACCAACAACTAGGTTTTGGAGAAACGCCGAAGTCCAAAAGTGTGGAAGCACTGCATGAGAATATAAGGGCATTTCTAGCAGCACTTAAAAAAGGAGACCCAGCTTTATTGCCAGAACTATCACAACACCTTTCCAATAATATAGCTACTGCTAAACAGACTATTGGAAATCAACCTTTGATTAGTAAGGCGAATACCTTATTGGGAATAACTAAAAAGATAGTATCAGATGATTCCTTTCCGCAAGAATATCAGCAGTATGGTAAAGCCTACTATTTTTATAATATTGAGATGGTGTCCAAAACAAATCGCTATGGTTCAGGCTTAATTGTTGATATGAATGACTACACCAAAAGAACGAATGAACCAGCACTATTGCTTATGGAAGAGCCCCATTTCTTTAAAGTGATTTACCCAAAGAAGAAAGTAAAAGTGGATAAGGTAGAAACAATCGCTTCCTCAGGAAAACTACCCAACAATGTCAAAGGCAGACAAGTAATCATGCGTCAAAATGCCATCGAATTAAATGAGCCTACCTTCCTATTAGAAATATCAGATCATCAGCTAGAAGATGGCGATATTGTCTCTATTAATTTCAATGATCGTTGGATATTAAAAGAGTACACCCTTAAAAGGAAGCCACTAAAAGTGCAATTACAGTTGAAGCCCAATCGAGTAAATTATCTATTACTTCATGCTGAAAATATTGGCACTAAACCGCCCAATACCGCTAAGATTGCCTACATCTATAAAGGAGAGAAACAAGTCGTTTTATTATCTTCCGACGATCAGGAGAGTGAAATGATTGAGTTGAAACTAGGGAATTAATATGGGACAGTGGTTATTGCTAGTCAAACTATTGACAAAATGACAATTGACCAATGACTATTTAAACTCCTCACAAATCAGTAATAGCCAACTACGATTAATTAAGCGTGTTGTATTATTAATTTTTTCAACGATTATTGGTATTTTATCTTTAGTAGCTTTATTGATTTGAGTAAGAAGAGAGGTAAAATTTAAATACGTTTCTCTGAATACAGCAGATATTTTTTTATTTCTTCTTAGATAGATAGAAAAGGAGGCTAGTAAAGAAACTAATGCTTCGTCTTCTTGAGTTTCATAGTATATTTTCAACAGCATCGCCCTTGCCCCCAGCCCATAAAAAATATCAGAATACTGAACTTGTAATAAGTGTTGTTGAGCTTCTTGATAGTTTTCTCTTCGATAATATAAGTCTGCAAGATTAAAGTGAAGGGCATCCTCTTGGAATTCAGGTTCTAGTTTACTGTAATTTTCTTGAATAAATTGCTCGGTAAAATCATACCGCTTAAGATTCATGGCTAATTTTACGACATTTTTAAAGTGCCATGGAGATAGACGACCTCTATCCAACATAAATTCTTCTTCTATACCTTCCAGATATAATTCTAAACATTGTTCAGCATAAAACATTGCATCAATTTTTCTCACCATTTTATCTCCACAAATATTAATGGCAAAAGAGTAGATGGATTCTTTTTCTGGTGCAGGAATTTGATCTCTATATTCATGTAAACTTTTTCGTAATGTTTCAAAAGCTATATTTTCTCCCGATTTTATCGCTTGATAAGTTTGCGCATATACCTTGATTAAAGGATTCTTATACGTACCATTTGAGGCATGGTCGATCACTTCGTCTATATAAGCTGATGTATAAGAAGTATCAAACAAAGCCATTCTACTTAACATTTCGCAACTATTCTTTATCTTATTCAAAAAGTAAAATTCGTCCAAACAATCTGTAGCTACTTGTAAGTTTGCATCGTACTGTCTCAAATTTTGACTCATGAAATGATTATTGCCAACCTCTGCTAATTGATAATCATATAAGAATACATCCTTACTAACGGACTTCCATTCTTCTATTAATTTCTTAGACTTTTGTTCGTAATGTCGATAGTGTTTGGATAATTGCCGATCCACTAAAACTTCTAAAAGTCTTATGTTATAAATAGGTTCTTTTTCTTCAATTTTTCGTTGTGCTAAAAAACGCTCTGCTAATTTCAGCATGTAATTCATTAAATGACCTAGTAATTTTTCATCGTATTTTTTCTTGGGGTATAACTTTTGGAAAACACGCTCTTTAGTAATTGCTTTCTCAACGAAGTCAGGGGATATTTTTCTAAGGTAATCCGCAAAAGGTATTAATTCTTCTCTGGCATTAAAGTAAGGAGACTTGATGAATTTGATAAACCAACGCCAATCCTCTGCATCAAAAGTTGATAATAAGGCAATCAATTTACTGTTCTTCATGGTAGATGAAATATAGCTGTAAAATTATTGTTAAGAACATTAACACACGTTTTGTTTTTTTGAAAAACAAAATATGAATAAAATAATTAACTAATTGATTGTTAAATGCTTAACGGTTTATTGTTTACTAAAAATACTTCTTTTTTATTGAAAAAACTAAAAAAATGTAATTGTCGCTTGTTTATATCTAGCGTACATTTGAATTATTAAATGCGGCAATAAGTGATACTTTGCAGGAGAACATCCACTTATTCACTTAAATTTTGCATAATGACAAACAAACTAATCACATATCTACTCTTCTTTTTTCTTCCACAAATGATCCTTGCACAAGGAGTAGTTTGGCCAGGGGATGTAACCAATAATGGGGTGGTCAACGAAGTGGACTTACTCTATCTAGGGTACGCCTATGGTGCGGAAGGAACATCTAGAGACTCGATAACTGGTGTTTGGGAGGGGCAAACAATTCCGCTTGAATGGCAGGATACGTTTCCGAATGGATTGAATTTTGCTTATGCAGATTGTAATGGAGATGGTGTTGTTAATGACGATGATATTCAAGTGATTATTGACAATCTTTCGCTTACCCATGCGGATGTTATTTTTATGCCAGATGAATTATTAGTTGGTATTCCTGGCATCCACCCTCGGTTTTTAGTTCCTCCTGGTAAGAAGAAAATAAAGAAAGGACAGACCACTACCGTAGATATCTTTTTAGGTAGTGAAGACCTACCGATAGATAGTATATTGGGTGTTGCCTTTGTCATTCAATTGGATTCCTTAGTCTTTGATCTATCCCAAACGGACTTTGTATTTAATGGATGGCTAGACGTTGGTAATAACAGATCCATTAAGAAAAATAGAGGAAATAACGGCAATGCAAATGGTAATGGAGGACAGAATGGAAATGGTGGGAGTAATGGCAACAACGGAAATAATGGCAATGGTAATGCGAATGGCAACGGCGGTGGTATAACTGCCGAAGTACCAAGTGATAGTAGAGGTGGAGGTGGCAGCAGTGGCAATGAAAATAATCCTGAAAATGATTTTGTAGTTGCCTATACAAAAACCGATAGGCAACCAGTATCTGGAGATGGCAAAATAGGAGAATTAACGGTTGCACTACGACCAGACTTTGTTATCATTACGGATATCCCGGATTTGAAAATTATTTTAGATAGTATTCATGTAGTCAAACCTAATCTAGAAAAAGAACCTATAGCGGGGACCGTTATTGAGTTAGAATTAGACTCTACCGATCTTACTACGACAGTTGATAGTACAGGCACAGAGATGCCTCAAGATAGTGTGACTAACGATAGTACCAATATGGATAACACGATGGGGCAAGATAGTACCCTGGTGGATAATGCAACTGGACAGGACAGTACCAATATGGATAACACGATGGGGCAAGATAGTACCATGGTGGATAATACAACTGGACAGGATAGTACGAATACAGATAGCACGATGACGACGAGTATTGAAGATCCTAGGATAACAGCTATTACATTGTTTCCCAATCCAACTCACGGGAAAATAACCTTGAAAGCACTAGAAGTGCCTCTACAACAAGTAATTGTTTATAACACGAGTGGTCAAGTGTTAT
>CALJIQ010000369.1 GCA_937973995.1 uncultured Saprospiraceae bacterium | reverse complement strand
CCCAATATAAAAGATCGGGCAGCAAAATAATTATTACGTCTATCAATACCTGGTGCTAATACATTTTGCTCGTTACTAACAGCTCCATTTGAAACAGCACCTGTATCTACGAAATTAGGCTCTGGATCTGTACCCGTGTAGTTAGTAATGACAAAGGGATTAGTTGCTGTAAAAGAAATAGTCGCAGATCTAAAGCTAGAATTTGGAATAGCAATTCTTCTAGAAACAGAAATGTTATCCAACTTAAAGAAATCTGCTTTTTCTACATATAGAGAACTAAATCGAGCAGTAGTCAATCCATCAACCGCTAACGAGGTGTTTACAAAGTTATAAGAAGTTTGTGTAGAAAGTCGTGGTTCATAGAACGCACGGAAAGTATTTACCAAACTATGACCAAAGGCACCTCTAAAGAAGGCGTTGATATCCCAGTCACCAATGCTGATTTGATTCGTCCATCCTATTTCTAAATCAGGAACACCATTTCCTAAAACTTCAAAATCCACATCTGGATCTAAGGCTTTATCTTGACCAGCTATCACTTGACCGTCACCGTTTATATCTGCAAAAACAGGGTTTCCTTCATCTACTCCTGTATAAACAGGTCCCCATATATTACCAATTTCCTCGCCTGGTTTAACCAAAATCATGTTAGTTCCATTCTGACCTGGCGCTCCTAAGTTTCCAGTAGTAATTCCACCTGGAATAATGTATTCTACTAACTCTGTCTTATAGGTTGATAAAACAATTCCAGTATTATAGTTAAAATCTGCATTTTGAACGACATCATAATTCAATGCTAATTCTAATCCTTTCGTATTTAACTTACCTGAATTTTCGAATCTTCTATCTACTCCAAATACAGCTGCATCAACCGTATTTTCTAAGATAAAATCAGAAATATCACGATTGTACAAATCCAAAGTAGCTGACATTCTTCCAGATGCTACCTCAACCCCTAAGTTCAACTCTGCTTTTTCTTCCCATTTTAAGTCTGGATTCGCAGCTCTTTGTAAGGTAGTAGAAACAGCACCCGTTGCACCGTCGTTTTGGATTTGTCTGATCTCCTGAGACAATCCACTCAATCTTGGTAAAGAACCAGTCACCCCATATCCTAATCTCACCTTGAATAAATCTAGGTTACTAACGCCCAAATATCTATTCAAATCAACACCTACACCAAGAGCAGGGAATAAACCCCATCTATTATCCCGACCTAGCTTTGTAGAACCCTCTCTTCTAAGAGATGCATTGACAAAGATGGCATCGTCAAACGTTAAGTTCACCCGACCAAAGAAGGCAATGATTTTCTCATCTGGAGAAGCATTACTATTAGCCTGAATAAAACCATCATTCTGCAAATCCTGAGCAGATTCAATTACGTTACTAAAGTCTAGAGAATTATTTGGAAAATCACCAATTTCAAAATATACATCATCGAAATTCTCTTGTTGGAAAGAGTAACCTGCTGTGAAACGTAAAGTAGTCTTATCGTTTATATCAGATAAATAAGTACCAAATAACTCGTATAAAGAGAAATCTCTATTCGACTCATAGAACTTAGCCAACCCTTTTCTAGTAGGACTAGCAGCATTTCCTCTATACAAAGAAGTAGTAGGATGGTACTGATCGTTAGAATCATCTGTTTTCTGTTGTGCAATTCGGAAGTTGGCCGTCAATCTTTCTGTTAGATTGTATGCTAAGTTGGCATTGAAGTTAAATTCTCTTCTCTCTGTATCATTTCTGTTTTGTTCTACAATAGAGGCTGGATTGAAACTATCGAATAAACCTAAGGTCTCGAAGAAACCACCAAACTGAGCACTATTGAATGGAAACGGAGAATCATCTCCTCTAACTGGTGCAGTAGGATTGTACAATACGGCATATCTTAATGCATCATTGAAACCATTTTGTTGGTCTCTTTGTGTGAAAGAGGTATTAAAATCAACTTTCAATTTGTCGTTGAATGCAGCAGAAGAAAAATTTAAACGAGTGTTGAACTGGTCAAAACCTGAATTTTTCAAAATACCATTCTTTTCTCTAATATTCGCAGAGACACGGAAGCTAGAATTGTTTCCAACCCCACCAGATACCGCAATACCGTGGTTATGACTAATTGGGTTATCTGTTACTTCTCCTAACCAATCTGTTTGGCTTCCTAAATCCGTACCACCCGCAGCAACGAACTCGCTAGGGCTTAGGATAGATACAGAATTAACTGGAGATTCCGTGGACACTTGGCCATTATAAGACCACTGTACTTCTTTTGATTTAGATCCTTTCTTAGTAGTAACAATTATTACCCCACTAGAACCACGAGAACCGTAGATCGCGGCAGCAGAACCATCCTTCAGAACAGAGATACTTTCAATGTCATTCGGATCAACATTCTGTAAAGAGGCACCAATTACCCCATCAATTACCACTAAAGGCTGTACGTTCGCACCTACCGTAGAAAGACCACGAAGACGGATAGTACCTTGTCGGTTAGGGTCACCCCCTCTGTTATAAACCTGTAAACCTGCTACTTTACCTTGCAATAATTGAGCAGGATCGGAAATCACCCCTTGGTTGAAATCTTCTGAGCCTACTTCTACGACAGAAGAGGTAATTTCTTTTTCTTTCTGCGTACCGTAGCCCGTTACTACAATTTCATCCAATACCGTGCCCGCTGCCAAGGAAACCTCAACAACGTTAGAAGCTGATATATCTACTAATTGAGTAGCATAACCAGTATAGGAAATCTCTAATTGGGACGTACCATCTGGTACTTCTAGGGAAAAGTTACCATCAAAATCTGTGATGGTACCAGTGCCTTGGCCAGGTACAACCACGGTAGCACTAATGAGTGGATCACCATTTTCAGCGTCCGTGATTGTTCCGGAAACCGTCCGCTGAGCGTAGGTGAAATTGGCAAAAGCCACTGCGAAGAAGAGCAGGAGAGCACTCTTCAGCAAAGCGTCGACTTTTAGTTTCATACAATATTAAATTTAGTTAACTAATGATTTTTGAAAAGTCAGCCACTAATGGACTGATACTCGTATGTAATTATTTACAAATCACTGCTGGTTAATTGATTAAAAATAAAACATATTTTTTATATAAAAACTAACAATCAATCAGTAGCCATAATTTGTGTTAAATCTACACGGAGTAAAGGTAAAGCTAAGAATAAGTTAAAGAAAACAAAAGATCTATTTGCTATATTTTGAATATATGTTTTTTATTTACAGTCAATTGACTTTAAATTCTCTCTTTCTATAATTTGATAAAATAATGTTTTGTTTTGCATAGTAGGACTAATCTAGCTGTGCTGGTTTCTTAGCGTTTTAGTTATGAGTCAGCTCCAATGAGCTTTATTTTGAATTATCGAGTAATAAAATTTTGAAAAAAAATATCTTAATTTACTAATAATCAATTGTTTGCAAAAGTATTTGATTTAAATTTTTATGAAAAATATTAAAAAATGTAATTGTAATACTTTTAATTCGTCTCTATCTTTGTATCAACAAAAACCGAGAACTTATTTTTCTTTTAAAATCCCACAAACAAATTTTGATTAAAAGAAATCAAAAGATAAAAAGCAAGGCTAGGTAAAATCCCACATGATACTTGATCTTGCTTCTCCCTGAACATACACAAAGCTCTGAACAAACACTTATAATCCCCTGTTGAAAATGGTTCTCTTAACCACTACTTTTTTAGGTCTGAGTTTAAAAGGATAGTGGAATTACAAACAACTTGAACAAATACACAAAAACTATTTTTTAGCGGCTTATTCTTTCCCAGATGACAGTCGCAAACTCAGTCTTTAATAGGAACATATCCTAAAATTGAAAAAGGTTTGATGAGTTATTCATCAAACCTTTTTTCTTTGGGTAGGCATTATGGCGTTGTGGCATTAT
>CALJIQ010000368.1 GCA_937973995.1 uncultured Saprospiraceae bacterium | reverse complement strand
ATTGAATCCTCAATAGCTGTGCCAGTGCCATATTAGAGAATTCCAAGTGCCAAAGGGTCAGAAATGACTACAAATCAGGCAGTTTTATAAGATTTGCTTAACAGGTGGGGTGACGAAATGGCAGGTTAGTTAATGGGGAATAGGGAATTTAGAAATGACCTAAATACACAAAGTTTTTTATTGAAAAACTGACTAAAAAGTATTATTTTAGTATCATGTCAATGGAAATTATCATATCAGAGGTACTGAAATTAACTCCTTTACAAAGGATACAGTTAATCCAATTAATTGCAGAAAGTATTGCTGCAGAGGAGAAAAGTAAAAACTCCGAAAATGGGATCACATCCGAGCAAGAAAATGAACTAGATCGAAGAATACAATTATATAAAGAAGGTAAAATGAAGACTACCTCTGCTTCGACTGTAAATGAAAAAATGATTAAGAAGTATGGCTTATAGTCTTGAGTTCTTCGAATCCGCAGAAGATGATAACGTACGAAGTAATTGGATTTAAGCTTGACCTATCCTTGCTAAGCTTTTTATCACCTTTTCCACCATCTCCCGAGTCACATCCAAATGCGTAACAAATCGCACCGTCTGAGGTCCCATCGGAACGGAATGGATGCCATATTGGGAGAGTTGTTCTAAAAAAGAAGCAGCGGTATAAGGAGGCTTCACATCAAAAAATAGCAGATTGGTACGAATAGGGCGGATGTTTTCAACATAAGATAGGGTTTCGAGTACTTCCCCAATCATTTTAGCGTGAAGGTGGTCTTCTTTGAGTCGGTCAATATGATGATCTAAGGCAAAGATTCCTGCCGCCGCTAAGTAACCTGCTTGTCGCATACCGCCACCCATGACTTTACGAAATCGCCTAGCTTGTCGGATAAAATCAGCGTCTCCAATGAGTAAGGAACCAACTGGTGCGCCTAGCCCTTTGGATAAACAGAGGGAGATACTATCAAAATGCTTGCCTACCTCTTGCGTGCTTTCTCCTGTTTCGGCTAAAGCATTGTATAGCCTTGCCCCATCCAAATGCAATTTTAAGGCTCGTTCTTTACAGAGTTGGGTGATGGGTTGTATTTCATCTAGGGTATAATAACTGCCTCCGGCTTTATTCGCCGTATTTTCTAAGGAAACTAGCTTGGTGATCGGCAACCAATCATAAACGGGCTTAATGGCTGCTTCTATTTGTTGGGCGGTTATTTTTCCTTCCTTTCCAGGTAATAAACTTAGAGACACTCCTGAATTAAAAGCAGGTCCACCCGTTTCGTATTGGTAAATATGGGAGTACTCATGACAAATCACTTCATCTAATGGCTGGGTATGGACCTTGATGGCAATCTGATTAGTCATCGTTCCAGAAGGACAAAACAAGGCAGATTCTTTTCCAAATAAATTGGCCCCTTTTTCTTCTAATGCATTTACGGTCGGGTCTGCTTGAAAAACATCATCCCCTACTTCTGCCTGCATCATGGCTTGTAACATAGCAGGGGTGGGTTTGGTGACGGTATCGCTGGAAAGGTTGATGGTCATATTGGAAGATTGTTTGATGGTATCGCTTTGCTGATTGTATTTTAACCACATTAGGGCACATTAGTTGAGACACATTAGTCCACGAAATAAAGCTTCTGAGAAACCTATAATAGGTTGAACTTGTACTTGGCACTTGCTCTTGATCTTTAGTCTTATGTGTACTAATGTGAAAAAACTAATATGCCCTAATGTGGTTTAAAACCTAAAACAACTGATGAACCAATTCTGTAAAATCGGTCTTATCAAAAGTACCTGAACTCATCATCAATAGATTCTTGTTTTGCCAGTTATGTCGTTTCAAGGCGGCATGTAAGCGTCCTCTATGGTTAAATACTTTTAGATTTTTATGCTTGAAATGTTGGTGAATATCATCTTTGGTAATAGGCGGCAGCTTTTTCATTTTTAAAGTGTGCTTACTAAAAAAGACGTAGGCAGTATCTGCTTCCGCTAATGCCCCTTCGTATTGAGGAAGGAATTTTTTATTCAAACTACTAAAGGTATGTAACTCCACACAAGCTACTAATTTTCGTTTGGGATATTGAGCCTTTAGGGCAGTAGTCGTAGCTTTTACTTTACTCGGTGCATGAGCAAAATCTCGATAAGCGATAGCCGTTTTAGATTTTTTCAATAAATCTAATCGCTTATGGGCCCCTTTAAAAGTTTGGATAGCGGCGAAGAACTGCTGATCGCTGATCCCTATCTTTTTACAAGCGTGATAAGCGGCTTGCAAGTTTTCTAAATTGTGTTGTCCTAAGATGTGTAAAGGAAAGGCGTCTCCTGCGTCATTGAGCAAATAAGTTTTTCCATTTTTAATTTTGCTACCAAATCCTTCGTAAGCAATTACCTCTTTGTTTTTAATTCCTTTGGCTATTGTAGCTAGATGCTCATCTTTTGCATAATAAATAAAGGTGCCTCCTTTTTGGACCGTTTTTGCATATTTTTTGAACTCGCCTACATAGCCTTCAAACGTAGGAAACACATTGATATGGTCCCAAGCAATACCCGTAATAATGGTTACCTGTGGGCGATAGTGCATAATCTTGGGGCGACGGTCAATAGGAGAGGAGAGATACTCGTCTCCTTCTAATACGATGATAGGGGCATCCGTTAATTGCACCATTGTTTCAAAGCCCTCCAATTGTGCCCCTACCAGATAATCGAATTTTACTTGATTCTCTTTCAGTACGTGCATAATCATGGAGGTGGTCGTGGTTTTACCATGACTACCTGCTACCACCACTCGCTGTTTGTTTACACTTTCTTTATAAATATATTCTGGAAAGGAATAGATCGGAATTTTCAACTGCTGCGCCTTTTTCAATTCTGGATTATTGATTCGGGCGTGCATTCCCAAGATAATACAATCGAGGTTTGTAGAAATGCGTTTCTCATCCCAACCCATTGTATCAGGTAATAAGCCATGTTTGGCTAATCTATCTCTTGCGGGATTGTAGATTTCATCATCTGATCCCGTTACTTTATGACCCAATAAATGGAGGGCTATAGCAAGGTTGTGCATAACGGCGCCCCCTGTGGCGATTAGGTGTATTCTCATGGATATAAGTAGGCTTATTTTTCGGTAAGTAACACTTTAACGGCTTTGCTAAACTCTTTCCAGTTCAATTTTTGATTGTCGTCTTTATCCAGTCCGGTTATGATCGTTTTAGCGACTACTTTAGACAGAAATCTATTGACTTTTGCACTTTTGACTAGTTCTATTAATTCCGCTTTACTCAAATACCCATCCCCGTTTTTATCAAAGAAATTGAATGCTTCTTGTGGGTCCTCAAATTTTTGCGTGATGAGGATTCTGATCTTTCCTAGTATTTCTTTTTTACTTGCCATTTGTTAGTAGGTGTTGTGGTATTTTGGTTTTTTGGTGGTATGGTTGCTCACCACAATACCCTAAAACCTAAATGCCATAAATCCGATTAAATTTTGAAGCATCAAACTTACGGTTTTTTAATATTTAAGTAGGAAGGTAAAATAATCTACTGAGTATTTATCTCCCGCAAAGTCTCACAAAGGTTTCGCAGAGTCTCGCAAAGGCCTAGCTTAGCGTTACTTTGCGAGGCCTTAGCGCAACTTAGCGGGAAATAGATTTTTGGGTAGGAAAACCGAATTTCCCTAATACAAATAAAAATGGGTTATCAAATATACATTTGATAACCCATTAGTTTTTTGTAGGCTGTTCTCAAAAAAGTTACCCCTTTGAAACGCTAGCTACAGTTGCCTTTTCTTTTAAAATTTGCTTGGCGAGGTTTAAAACGGTTAAATCTTCAATTCTAAGGATACCACCACCTGGACCTGGACTTTTGTGCCAATCAGGGATGCTTTGTGGGGATTTTTTCTTTGCCCCAAAATAATTTCTAATTGTCTGTTCTTCCATCTTCAATTCTTTCGCAATGCGTTTGATACTTCCTGTAGGCAGGCTGTGCTTGATGTTTCTTAATTCTTCAAAGGTGATAATCATAGATTAATAAATTTTGTTTGAGAATAAAGGAAAATAGACGTCAAAGTTAAGCGTAGAATGCTCGTTTGCATTCCGTGTAAAGGTATTCGGTAGGTATTCCGTAAAATGTGTTGGAAAGGTAATATGATTTAAATAATTCTCAAAATTTTTCCATTATAAAAAAATAAATATTTCAAACTTTAACACTTTTAGGAAGTTTTAATTTTGAGTATGTGGTCACTTTTAGTAATAAAAGTAGGTAATCTACTTATTTTGTGAAATATATGGAATTTACAAACGAAAATGACAGGGTCAATTTTTTAGAGTTATTGAGGAGAGAAAATAGGCGGATGGGCTGTTTATTAGCGGCAGTATTATCTTCTAAGCAAGTTCTTATTTTGCCCTTTTGAAAAAAATTACTCTTAATGATTTTCTATGACACCGAATCCCCTAATTTAGCCAAATCATTTCTTACCTTTGCGTCCCGTAACAACTATTTGCTACACACATTATTTTATGCGTGAATCCGAGAATGATTTAATTAACTATTTGACTTCATTTTCGTGATCCTGCATTCTTGCATTCACTATTTTATGACTAAATATATTTTTGTTACGGGAGGTGTCACTTCTTCTTTAGGGAAAGGCATTATTGCCGCTTCACTTGCCAAATTACTTCAAGCTAGAGGCTTTAAAATTACCATCCAAAAATTAGATCCTTATATCAATGTGGACCCTGGTACGCTGAATCCATACGAGCATGGAGAATGTTATGTCACGGACGATGGTGCTGAAACGGATTTGGATCTAGGACACTACGAACGTTTTTTAAATATTCCTACTTCCCAAGCGAATAATGTAACTACAGGTAGAATCTACCAAACCGTTATTGAAAAGGAAAGGGCTGGGGATTATTTAGGAAAAACGGTTCAGGTGATTCCGCACATTACGGATGAAATTAAACGTAGGGTCATGTTGTTGGGTAGCAACAATGAATATGATATTATTATCACGGAAATTGGGGGGACGGTTGGAGATATTGAATCATTGCCATATTTGGAGGCTTTGCGCCAATTGCGCTGGGAATTAGGTAGTGATAATTGTTTAGTCATTCATTTGACCTTGATTCCTTATTTAAAAGCAGCCAAAGAATTAAAAACCAAACCTACACAACACTCTGTAAAAGAATTATTGAATGTAGGGATACAACCAGATATATTAGTCTGTCGAACAGAGCATCCGATCAATGAGGATATCAGAAGAAAGTTAGCACTGTTTTGTAATGTGGAAAGAAGTGCGGTCATAGAAGCCATAGATGCGGATACGATATATGATGTTCCGCTGCTGATGGCAAAGGAACGCCTGGATACCCAAGTGATTTCCAAAATGCGCTTGAAGGACAAAAAAGAACCAGACTTACAGGCTTGGAAAGATTTTTTAGGAAAATTAAAAAACCCTATACAAGAAATACATATTGGTTTAGTAGGTAAATACAATGAATTACAAGATGCCTACAAATCCATCCACGAAGCCTTCATTCATGCTGGGGCGGTGAACGAGTGTAAGGTATATGTAGATACGGTTCACTCCGAGCAATTGGAAGGAGATTATGAAAGTGTGGTCAAAAGACTCAGTCACTTAGATGGCATTTTAGTAGCACCTGGCTTTGGGGAAAGAGGGATAGAAGGAAAGATCAAGGCCATTCAATATGTACGAGAAAATAAGATTCCCTTCTTTGGGATTTGTCTCGGTATGCAATGTGCCGTAGTAGAATTTGCTAGAAATGTATTGGATATTAAAGAGGCAGCCTCAACGGAAGTTGAAACGGATGCTACCGAACCCATTATAGATTTAATGCCCGACCAAAAGAAAATCACGAAGAAAGGAGGGACGATGCGATTAGGCGCCTATACCTGTGCCTTGACGCCCAATTCTAAATCAGCTTTGGCTTATGGGCAAATCAGCATTCAAGAGCGTCATCGCCATCGGTATGAGTTTAATAACAAATATTTAAAACAGATAGAGGCAGGCGGACTACTTCCGGTAGGGGTGAACCCTGAAACCAATTTAGTAGAAGTAGTGGAATTGGCGGACCACCCTTGGTTTGTAGGCGTTCAGTATCATCCCGAATTAAAAAGTACGGTTGAAAATCCTCATCCTTTGTTTGTTGCTTTTGTGAAGGCTTGTATGGAGAAGTAAGAGAGGGCTGATTTGATATTGATTTTCAACTCGATATGAATTTTCGACATCCTCTAAACGGAAATCTCCGATTTTTCGTTCTATAGACTGTATTGCTGTAAGCTCTCAATTTTGAATGTTCAGTTGCCTTACATCTTAGCCTTTTCAAAATTCGACATTGAGAACTTTCGCATTGCTTCATCTCAATCGCTTGCCATGACTATTCGCTACTTTATTTCTGTTTTTCTCTTTGGTTTTATTAGCACCTTTTCTTTTGCACAGAACAAGGGTTGGGACTTGATCAGGGGATTGATTGAGTTATCTGCTAATGCAGCAAAACTGTCAGATAACTGCTTCCAACTAACAGAAGATCGAATCTGGGCAGGTGGGTCCATTTATTACCCGAATAAAATCGACTTGAATAGCAATTTCAATATGGACTTAGAGGTATTCTTGGGTTGTAAGGATGGCGATGGGGCAGATGGAATGGTTTTTATTTTTAGCCCTAAAATGGCAATGGGGAGAGAAGGAGAAGGTATGGGGTTTTCTGGCGTTAGTCCTTCTATCGGCATCGAAATAGATACTTGGCAAAATGGACATTTATACGACCCCCCAGAGGACCATTTGGCGGTTTTACAAGATGGTGTAGTACATCATCGGTATGGATTAACGCAACCTATTACCATTCCTAACATAGATGACTGCGAAAATCACGCTTTAAAAATCAATTGGTCGGCACTGGAGAAAACCTTGACGGTTACGCTAGATGGAAAACAACTCATCCGTTTACAAAAAGACATCATACAGGAAATTTTTGGTGGAACCTCAGAAGTGTTTTGGGGGGTGACTTCTTCTACTGGTCAATACTCTAATCAGCATAAGGTTTGTTTTAAAAATATTCGATTCAATCCTGCCTCTGCTATCGCAACCAGCTCTTTTAAAAAAATAGAAACGGCTTTATTGGATAATCAAATAGTGCCGCTGGCTGCCACTACCTTTTCCTCTGGCAAAACTCAATTGTCCACTGATACGCAAAGAGAGTTAGACGAATTAGTCGCTTTTTTGCAATCTCATCCCGACAATAATTTAGGGATTTATGGCCATACCGATAGCTCTGGTAATCCGACTACGAACGAACGCCTATCTGCTAAAAGGGCAGAAGCTATTGCGAATTATTTAATAACTAAAGGTATTGATAAAGAACGATTACTCTTCAAAGGAGTCGGCGATCAATATCCTATTGCGTCTAATGATACCCCAGCAGGTCGAGCTAAGAATCGGCGAATTGAGGTGTATTTGTTTAAGCCTTTTCCGTAGGTAGGAGTCATTGTGTTTGCTCTGAATTTGAATTACTAGAATTTTGATAAAAATTCTAGTAACTCAAATTCGAGATAACATAATTTCCCTTTCATTGAGTTATGTTATATCAAATTCTTTTATTTTGAAAATTGATAAATTTTTAAAATAAAAGAATTTAGAGCTAACACAACCTTGAGTGCTTACCGTCTTAATTTCCCATCTTCCAAATAAGCCACTTTCTTCACACAAGCTGGAATCTCTTTCTGGTAATGCGAGATAAAGACGAGCGTGTGAGCATCCGTCAAAATCGTATCCAATAATCGCTTTGCTTTGGTAATCGTAGGAGGATCAAATCCTTGAAATGGCTCATCCAATAAAAGTAAGGGCGGATTTTTAATCAAAGCTCGAAGGAACAAAACTGTTCGTTGCTCACCAGTAGATACCTCTTGAAAAGAACGATCTTTTAAATGGGTGATTTCAAAATATTGGAAGAGGAGATCTATCAGTTGTTGCTCCTTTTCTGTAGGAGATCGTTTTAAATACACATGGTCGAATAAGCCAGTAATAACGGTTTGTAAACAACTGATAGAATAGCTGAAAAAATAATGCAATTCAGGAGAAGTAAAGCCCGTATGTTTTTTGATGTCCCAAATACTTTGTCCCATTCCTCGTTTTTGACCAAAGAGATAAATATCGTTGGCATATGCTTGGGGATGATCGCCAAATAATAATGAAAGAATGGTGGACTTACCAGAGCCATTATGCCCTACTAGTGCCCACTTTTCTCCTTTTTGTACGGTCCAGTTAATACCTTGAAGAATGGGTTTTTGGAGATATTGAACGCTTACCTTTTGTAAATCAAATATTGGGTTCTTTGTTTGTTCTGGTGGGAGATAGAGTTGTTGAATTTGATCCAGAATTGGAGAAGGGGAGGGGTTGTGGTTATTGATAGTGGAAGTTGGAATAGATAAGAGTGAACCTTCATAAGTTATTTTAAACTGATCTAATATCAGGCAGTGCGTCATACAGGTTGGCAATACTTCATATTGTCCTACCAAGATCAGTTGTAGTTCTTCCTCATCCACCAACTGGTCCAATAAGCCATTAAATTCTTTTCTACTAGGTGCATCGAGTCCTAAATAAGGATTATCAATAATTAAAATTTTTGGATGTTGTAATAAGGCTTTGGTAATGAGTAATTTACGAGATTGTCCGCTGGATAATTTTATGCGTTCTACATCTAATAGTGGATAAATACCCGTTTTTTTAATTAACTTTATATGGTCTTCAATCCTTTCATCAAAACCTGCATTCATTAGATATTCCCACACCGTTAAGGTCCCATCTGCTGCAAAAGCATTATAGCGTTGTTGATAGAAATATAAATTGGGACGGAATACCCTCGAATCATCCCTAAAGGAGACAACTCGTATTAATTGCCGTCTTAATGTTAGATAAGATTCTTGTTGGTTCGCTAAAAAAGGATATGTTATCGTACCTTTTACTGGAAAATATTTACCAGAAAGCGCATGGACTAGACTCGTTTTACCTGCCCCACAATTACCTGTGATGACCCAATGCTCCCCTGCTCGGATAGACCAGTTAAAATTATCATAAAACGTCTGATTTCTATGCCGAAATGTCGCCTGTTGTATCTTTATGAAGTCCTTACTCATTAGAATTTTTGGAAATGTATAATATTTGTATAGAATTATACAATCTTAACATACTTTTTAGACTTTTTATAGTGAAAGGGCAGTTATCTTCACGGCTTGAATAGTGGTTTCTATTTATTCAAAGCATCCTATCTGTATTGGTGCTATATTTTAAAAAACCACTCAAGACAAATTTTGTGTAGCTGTAGTCCGTCCACCGTCAAGCAAAGCGACCGTCTACCGTCCACCGAAAAAAGTCTATATTTAATCCCCCTCAAATTTTATCCCTGATTAGCATATCTACCCGCAGCTTTTCTGCTGCGTAATTTAGCAATTGTATTTTCTGAATAGCTGAATATTCATATTACTACACTTACAACCGATTCATAGACTATGCATAGACACTCTACATTTCTTCTTCTGGTATTTTCTATTTTTAGTTTGCCTGCTCTATTTAGTCAATCTACAGATACCTTATCTACTTCTGATGCTAGGCTTTTCCTGTATCAGATACCCGCTGAAAGTTCCGTTTTAATTGAGGGGCTTCAAAAAGGTAACAACTATCTGCTGCAGTTTACCAAACAGGATGCCGCTTTAGAATGCTTTCCATTTCTTACAAAAAGCAATTCTCGTTTACATTCCTTTGAAAAGAAAGCTAAATTCATCACCTATGAGTTTCAAGCAACGGGAAGAACGGAAAAACTAGAATTAAGTACCTCTTGCGCAATAGAAGAACCCAAAGACTATATGTTATCTGTTGTTTGTATGGATTGTCCTAGTAAAGCTATTGCTAGATCAAGTGCCCCCATTCAGGTAACTCAAAATGATGACGAGCAATATTTAATTGAGGAGGTATTTATTGGAGGGGGTTGTTTTGAAGTGGATAACATTACTAAAAAAGGTGCGGCTAATCAGTTTGGTGTATTTAGGAATGGGGCGGCCTCTCTAAATGCAGCTGAGGGTATTATTTTATCTACAGGAAAAGCAGTAGATGCAAGAGGTCCAAATGATGATAGGGGCGCTTCTTCAGGTTTTCCAACTGCAGGAGGAGACCCAGACTTAAATGCCTTATTACCAGCGGGTTCAGGTGGTATAGGAGATGTCGTGAGTTTAGAATTTGATTTTACACCTACGGTAGATAAAGTGTCTTTTGAATATGTATTTGCTTCTGAGGAATATTGTGAATATGTGAATTCAGATTTTAACGATGTGTTTGGCTTTTTTATCAGCGGTCCAGGTATAAATGGCACATTTACCAATAATGCTATTAATATTGCCCAAATTCCAGGGTCAGCTAATTATGTAGCCATTAACTCTGTTAATTACGAAGAAACGAACCAATATTATAAGTCAAATATTAAACAACCTGGAGGCATCTTAGGTATTTTTCAAGATCTCGCTGATATCTTCGGAGATGGATGTACCTCTGCTGAGATTTTTGAATCTGCACCTTATGCAGATGATATTCAGTTTGATGGATTTACCACACTCCTTACGGCAGTAGCAGATGTAATACCTTGTGAAACATATCATATTAAATTAGTGATTGGCGATGTGCAGGACAAAGCGTTAGACTCAGCAGTTTTTTTAAAAGCCAATAGTTTTAATGCAGGTGGAAATGCTACCGCTAGTGTGAATGTACCAGATGCTATTGATCCCACAGCGGGTATCGCTTTTGAGGGTTGCCAAGACGCGTCTATTACCTTTAGTCGTTCAGAAGATGA
Source organism: uncultured Saprospiraceae bacterium (assembly GCA_937973995.1). Taxonomy (GTDB): domain Bacteria; phylum Bacteroidota; class Bacteroidia; order Chitinophagales; family Saprospiraceae; genus JAFMDF01. Next base: position 23,175 of record CALJIQ010000368.1, on the reverse strand, counting down.
TGCCTCTCAACCATTGCAAGTTACCTTTAGTATTGCTGATAGTAGTTCGGCAGTTGTAGGTGTCGACTATCTACCTTTTCAAAATTCTGTTACTATACCAAGAGGACAAATGTCTTTTTCCTTACCTATCGTTACCATTAAAGATGATGTAGATGAACCAACAGAGTCTATCGTATTTGAATTGGATCAGGCTTGTTCTTGTGAGGCAAAGACCATAGAATTTTTCATTGTAGAAGCACCTCCATTCTCCGCTAATTTAGGCGATATTACTACTTGTAAAGGAGGAGAAATTACTTTAAAACCAACATTAGAAGGAGGGGTAGGTGCGAAAACATATAGTTGGGATGATGGACAAAATCTGGATTCTATTGAGGTAACGGTTAACCAAGAAGTGTCCTATACCGTTACGGTGACGGACCAATGTGATGTGTCGGCAGAAGCAACGGCGTTGATAACTATTGAAGAACAAACAGCCTCCATACAAGGCGCACAAAAATTATGTAACGGAGAACGGCAAGGAGAGATAGAAATTAATCTATCAGGTGTAGGACCTTGGAATTTGACCTATACTAGAGATGATGAAGTACAACCAGTCATCCAAGTTTTAGAAAGTCCATTCTCTTTAGAGGAAAGCACCGCAGGCACCTACAAACTAGTGGAAGCTGAATCAGGAGGTTGTATCGCAGAAGTAGAAGGGGAAGCCTCTTTAGTAGTCTCTGAACTTTCCATAGACTATACCCCACAAGGCCCTTCTTGTTTTAATACAAAGGATGGGAATATCACTACGACCATTGGAGGAAATGGACAAGACCTACAATACGAATGGACTAATGGAAGCACGGAAAAAAATATTTTAGACTTAGAAGCAGGATTTTATGGACTGAGCATAACGGATAATCTTGAGTGTGTCTTTAGCTTGGATTCCATCGAACTGATCGCTCCACCTGCTATTACTGCCGCTATTGTTGCAGAAGAAGTAATAAACTGTATTGATCCTTTTATCCCAGAACCAGCAATTACTATTGAAGGAGGTACGCCAGGGCACGTTTTTAATATAATGAATGAAAGTGGGGAAGTGGTAGAAGCGGACCAAATCGGTGCGGGTACGTATAGCGTGCAAGTAACCGATGCAGCAGGCTGTGAGTTGGAAGAATCATTTATCGTTCAACCAGACACCATCAAACCAATTGCAGAAGCCAGAGGAAAAGATAATTTGAGTTGTAAAATACTAGAAACCAATTTGAGTGGGGTAGGGAGTAGCGAAGAAGAAGGACGCTATATATACACTTGGTCAACAGGTGATGGCAATCTGGTCAGTGGAGAAACGACCCTTGCTCCTATCATTGATGCGCCAGGGGTTTACCAATTAGTAGTTACAGATTTAACAAATGGTTGTCAAGGAAAGGACTCAGAAATGGTCCTTGCGAATTACGACAAACCACAAAGTGAAATAGCAGATCCAAGTACTTTAAATTGCCAAGTAACAGAAACGAATATTCTAGGAACGGTGGTAAGTCCGATCACTGACTACACAGTCGAATGGAAAACCGAAGCGGGAAATATAGTGGATGGTCAAACCAATAGGAGTGCTACCGTAGATGCGCCAGGGATGTATCGCTTAGTTGTGACAGATGAAGAAAATGGCTGTAAGGATTCTACCTCTGTGAACATTGTACAAGACATTGACGCTCCTAATATTACGATTCAAGAAAATCCAGTGCTTACTTGTACGGCTCAAAATGTAACCGTTATGGCAACTGTAGCGGATTTGCAAGAAGAGGAAAGAGCTTTCTCTTGGAGTTTTCCAAATCCAGAAAGCATCGTTAGTAATCGAAACACCCTAGAGCCAGTGGTGAATCAACCTGGAGAATATACGGTAACGGTTAATAATTTATCTAACTTTTGTGTAAGTACAGCTACGGCTAGGGTGTCCATAGATACCCTTCCACCACTTGCGGATGCAGGTACGTCTTTCATATTTACTTGTGATTTAGTAACGGCTGATTTAGAAGGTGTTTCCGATGGAGACAATGATTATCGTTGGTCCACTGAAGATGGTAGTATCGAAGATGGCGTTCAAACGTTAAGACCTGCGATTAGCCAAGCAGGAAATTATGAATTAAAAGTAATCAGCAATACCAATGGTTGTACCGCAACCTCAAGGGTAGAAATATTAGAGGATCCGAATCGTCCAGAAGCGATCATTGCGGCTCCTGCAGCATTAAATTGTATCAATTCCACCTTACCATTGAATGCCAGTGCTTCTAGCCAAGGAACTATCATGGATTTTCGTTGGAGAACGGACGATGGTGTCTTAGTGGATTCCTCTAATCCCTTGCAACCCATTATCGGTAAAGAAGGAACTTATCAGTTACAAATCACCAATATGGAGAGCAACTGTGTAGGTATAGCAGAAGTACAAGTCGTGCTAGATACCGTTGCCCCACTTGCCAATATTAATCCTGCTAAAGCCTTTGACTGTTATACGACTACCATGCAGCTAGATGGTACCGGCTCTAGTAAAGGAGAAGATTTCGTTTATGCTTGGAATACGGAAGATGGTTCTATAGAATCAGATGCTACTTCTTTATTCCCAATAATTGGTGAACCAGGAACTTACTCTTTGTTAATCACTAGTAGCAAAAATGGGTGCAGTAAAGCGCAAACACTTATTGTAGAAGAAAATGTACCAAGGACTGCTGTGGTGGAGAAAGCGGACCCATTATGTCCAAACGAAACGGGTTCGATTACGGTAAGCGGCGTAGAAGGAGGTGTTGGTCCTTACAGATATTCCATAGATGGCGGTAATTCTTATCAAAGTGTCCAATCCTTTGATCGAATTCCAGCAGGCTCTTATGCCATTTCCATTATGGATAACAATGAATGTGAATTAACCGATCAAGTAACTATCATAGCCCCAGAAGAGATCGAATTAGAAATTGATCCAGAGATTAATATAGCCTTAGGTGATTCTACGACAATCACACCCTATACGAATATTCCTGCTAATGAAATAGCAGATATTATTTGGTCTCCTGCAATTGGTTTGAGTTGTGATGATTGTTTGGAGCCTATGGCAAGACCCATTAGAAGTCAAACGTATGATCTTAGAGTAATGGATACGAATGGATGTGAAGCGACGACCACCGTTCATTTTTTAGTAGATACGAATCCAGATATTTATGTACCCAATGCATTTAGTCCTAATAATACGGATGGGGTGAATGATCGCTTTACGGTATTTGCTAGATCTAGCAGTATTCGACAAGTGAAGACCCTACGCATTTTTGATCGTTGGGGAACGCTGGTTTTTGAAAAAGCGAATTTCGATCCGAATGATCCTACTCTTGGATGGGATGGGCGCTTTAATAACCAGCAAATGCGCCCACAAGTATTTGTCTATTTCGCCGAAGTGGAGATGATTGATGATCGGGATTTAATGATTCGAGGAGATGTAGCGTTAGTGGAATAGAGGAGAATGTGGAGTGAAGAATGTAGAGTTAGGAGTTGTAAATCCAAACTCTAAGTAGTCTGACAAAAATAAGTTAACAACTTTGCTTTTCAGTTGATTGATTATTAATTAGTGATTATTAGCTAATTAGGCGTGTTCAGTAGCGTCTGGAAAATAATTAATAATTAATAATTAATAATGTCCCACTACTTAAATAATAAATAAAAAAACATGTCAAATAAAGATAGATACTTTATGCAACGTGCCATAGACCTCTCCCGAAAAGGGATGCAATCCAATGAAGGAGGGCCATTTGGTGCAGTGGTCGTAAAAGATGGGAAAATAATAGCAGAAGGGAATAATTGTGTAACTTCCACCAATGATCCTACGGCGCATGCAGAAGTGGTAGCGATCCGAAATGCTTGTAAAAAGTTGAATGCTTTTCAGTTAGACGGTTGTACGATCTATACCTCTTGTGAACCTTGCCCTATGTGCTTAGGTGCTATTTATTGGGCAAGACCTGAAAAATTATTTTATGCTTGCAGCAAACAAGATGCTGCGGAAATAGGGTTCGATGATGCTTTTATTTATAAAGAACTGAATCTTGCGATACCTGACCGTACTCTAAAAACTGTACAATTAATGAATAAAGAAGGTAAAGAAGTTTTTGAAGAATGGGCGACTAAAACGGACAAGGTGAAGTATTAAACTACTTACTTGCCGGATGGCTACCGCCATCCGATGAGTAGAGCGTTCCCGTCCGACGGCGATAGCCATCGAACAGGTGCATTGCAAAAATCATCAAGGAATCAAAAATAGTATTATATTACAAATAGAATTTCCATTCATCATTTAATAAGAGTGTATAACAGAACGGGGGCAAACGAGCAACTCATCAGATGACTTTGGCAGTCATCAGATGAGACGTTCTCATTTCATCTGCTCACTCCAAAGTGAGCTGATGAATAAATTTGATGCCCCCAGATTGTTTTACACTCATTTAATAATCATCATTACAGAAAATGATTTCCTTCCTTTTAAATAATCAAACCATACAAACATCCGCTCCAACAGGAATGGCACTATTGGATTTTATTCGTAAGGACCGACAGTTAAAAGGTAGTAAGTTAGTTTGCAAAGAAGGGGAGTGCGGGGCGTGCTCAGTCTTAATTGGAGAACAAAAAGCGGAAGGAATTTTCTATCAAACGATGACCTCCTGCATTACGCCTTTGGTGAATGTGCAAGGCAAACATGTGGTAACGATTGAGGGCTTAAATATGGAGAAACTGACGCCCGTGCAACAAGCAATGGTGGATGGATACGGAACGCAGTGCGGATTCTGTACGCCAGGATTTGTGGTGTCTTTGACAGGCTATTTGCTTTCTACTGCTACTGTTTCTATGGAAGGAATCATTGGGGCTATTGATGGAAATATTTGTCGATGTACGGGATACAAAGGGATTGAGCGAGCAGCCGAATTCATTAGAACACAAGTTACAAATGACCTACCACAATTGACTGTTTCTAACCTGATTTCAAAAAAATATATTCCAGATTATTTCAAAGAAATACCCAACCGCTTAGCGGCGATTCCGACTGTTCAAAAAGAACAGAAAGGAACGACCAAACTCGGCGGAGGAACGGACTTATACGTCCAACGACCGTGGACTATGTATGAAACAGAAGCTTTACCTGTATATGACCGACCCGCTATGAAGCAGATAGAAAGCAAGGAGGGTCATTGTATTTTCGGAGCCTCTTTAACCATGGGAGATTTATATCGTTCGGAACTTTTTAAAAAGGTATTACCCAATTCAGAGTATATTTTTAAACTACTATCCTCTACCCAAATTCGCAATATGGCAACCATCGGAGGCAATCTAGTGAATGCCTCTCCCATTGGCGATTTTACGATTTTATTATTGGCTTTGGATAGTAAAATTATTATAGAAAAAGAAGGGAATAGAAGAACACTAGCACTTAACAATTTTTATAAAGGCTACAAACAAATTGATTTGAAGGAAGGAGAAATACTAGAAAAAATTCAATTCAAAATACCGTCTGCTGCTACCCACTTTCATTTTGAAAAAGTGAGCCAACGGAAGTATTTTGATATTGCTAGTGTCAATTTTGCTTCTTCTTTCAATTTAAAAAATGACCTTATTCAAGAAGCACATTTAGCAGTTGGAGGCGTAGGTCCTATTCCTACTTACTTGCACCGAACTGGTGATTTTTTAAAAGGGAAATTGATTCATGAAGATACTATTCGAGCTGCCATTGACATTTTAAATGTAGAGATTTTCCCTATCAGTGATGCTAGAGGTTCGGCAGATTATAAACGCCTATTAGCTAGACAATTGTTTGTTGCTCAATTTATGGCGAATCAAGAAAAAGAGTTGGAGCTTGAAAAAATTATTGACTGAGGGATCACTTTTACTTATAAATGAAGATTACAAAAGTTTTTGAAACTTTTGTAATATGCTAACCAAAGTAATTGAGCATTTCAGTAAACCAAATTATGACCATAAATCCAAAAACAAAGAAAAAAAAGAACTCCTTAAATATAGATGCGCCCTTACACGTAACGGGCAGAACCCAATATTTAGATGACTTACCAGAATTAGCAGGAACCCTATACGCTAAAGTCTATTATTCAAAAGTGGCGCATGGGATCATTAAAGAAATAGACTTGTCAAAGGCGATGGCAATGCCAGGCGTTCATCGCATCATTTCCTATAAAGATATTCCAGGAGAAAATCAGATTGGAGGGATTATTCCAGATGAACCGTTACTAGCTGAAACGGAAGTTCATTTCATCGGAATGCCCATCTTATTGATTATTGCAGAATCGGAAAAAATTGCCCACCATACTTGTGAAGCAATCACCATTCAAATAGCAGAAAAAGAAATTATCACTGACCCGATAGTCGCCCACCAACAGCAACAATATTTAAGTGATCCTAAAACCTTTCAACTTGGAGATACGACAACTGCATTTACCAATTGCTCCTATATTTTTGAAGGCACGGCGGAAACAGGCGGACAAGAACATGTCTATCTAGAACCCCAAGGGGCCTATGCGATTCCCAATGGAGATAAGAGCATTAAAATATATAGTTCTACGCAAGGACCGACCGCCGTGCAACGAACGGTAGCTAGGGTATTGGGGGTAACTATGAATCAAATAGAAGTAGATGTTAATCGGATCGGAGGTGGTTTTGGAGGCAAAGAAGACCAAGCATCTCCTTGGGCGACGATGGTGGCATTAGGCACTTATCTAACCAATCGACCTGTCAAATATATCTTAGAAAGAGGGGAAGATTTGCAAATGACTGGCAAACGGAATCCTTATAAAAGTCGCTATAAAATAGGACTCGATAACAACTATAAAATACTTGCTTTTGAGGGACAATACTTTCAAAATGGGGGAGCAGCTGCGGACTTATCTCCTGCCATACTTGGCAGAACGCTTTTTCATTCTACTAATAGTTATTATGTGCCGAATGTAAAAACTAACGCTTATTCTTGTAAGACTAATTTGCCACCGAATACCGCCTTCAGAGGCTTTGGTGGTCCACAAGGAATGTTTGTGATAGAAGCCGCTATTCATCATGCGGCTAGAGCAATTGGCGTAGATGCGCAAATCATACAAGAAAGGAACCTATTGGAAGAAGGTTCTGAATTTTCCTATGGACAGAAAACAGAAAATTGCGAAGCTCAAAACTGTTGGGTACAAGCCAAAAAGAATTATGGATTCGGGGAACGGAAAGAGCAAGTTCGACAATTCAATGCAACGAATAAATACATTAAAAAAGGCTTGGCATTGATGCCTGTTTGTTTTGGTATTTCATTCACTAATACGATGATGAACAATGCGAGGGCATTAGTACATGTATATAGCGACGGTAGCGTGGGCGTTAGTACGGGGGCGATTGAAATGGGGCAGGGGGTTAGTTCCAAAATGATTCAAGTAGCAGCAGGTAGCTTTGGGATTGATTACGGACGTATTAAATTAGAAACGACTAATACGACTAGGGTAGCCAATACCTCTCCCTCCGCAGCAAGTGCAACGGCTGATTTAAATGGAAAAGCCTTACAAGATGCCTGTTCTCAAATTCTCCACAGGCTAAAAAAAATGATCGCTGCCGAGTGGAAGTGCCAAGACCTAGATACTATTATTTTTGAAGAAAATAAAATTTTCGCTTTAGATCACTCGCAAGAAATACAATGGGAAGCATTAATCCAACTAGCTTTTCAAAAACGCATCAACCTAAGCGCAAAAGGGCATTATGCCACGCCTAAAATTCACTTCGACAACACGACTTCCAAAGGACATCCCTTTGCCTATCATGTATATGGAACGGCTATTTTTCAAAGTACGGTAGATTGCATTCGAGGCAATTATGAATTTGATTCCGTGCAAATCGTGCATGATTTTGGCAGCAGTATGAATCGTTCTGTGGATTTAGGACAAATAGAAGGCGGATTGGTTCAAGGTATGGGTTGGATGACGATGGAAGAATTAATTTACGATGAAAAAGGCGTCTTAAAATCTGGTAATTTAGCCAACTATAAAATACCAGATATTTATTCGGTCCCAAAGGAAATAGCCGTCCAATACTTAGAAACAGCGGGTAGCGACTTAGCCATTCTAAAATCAAAGGCAGTGGGCGAACCTCCTTTAATGTATGGCATTGGCGCTTACTTTTCGCTTTGTAATGCCATCTTGGCTTTTAATCCTAAAGCTACACTTACATATGTAGCACCCATGACAGCAGAACGAGTGTTGATGAGTTTGTATAGTTGAGTAGAAGACTTAAAAGTGTGATATTATAGAAAGTGTTTTAGCAACATCTAGGAACATGTCCCTGCTTGGTGGCGGCTGATGTCGCAGCATTGGGATGTGGGTGAGATGAGCATTCTAAGCTGAATAAAAATTATCTAAGTAACTAATGATAACCTCTTATCAGATATATAGCGACCAAGTCTTCATAAAAGGAAAATTGCAAGCAGCAACACTCTCTATACTAGACGATAAGATAGCAGCCATTCATCTTGGTAAATATATACCAACAGCATTGGACTACTCCGGAAGTGTAATCATGCCAGGCGTAATAGATGCCCACGTCCACATCAACGAACCAGGACGTACCGACTGGGAAGGCTTCGAAACTGCCACCAAAGCCGCCATCAAAGGAGGCATAACGACTTTAGTTGATATGCCGTTGAATTCTAGTCCAGTCGTAACCAATATGGCTGCATTCCAAAAAAAAATACAAGCAAGCGACGGTAAGCTATATGCCAATTGTGGCTTTTGGGCTGGCGCGACTGCGGCTTCAGTGAAAGAAATAGAGCAGTTAATAGCAGCAGGTTGTTTAGGCGTAAAAGTATTTTTATCTCACTCTGGTATTGACGAATTTCCAAATATTTCTTTAGTAGATTTGGATCAATTGATGGCAGGTATTGCCCATTTGGAAATTCCCATTTTGGCACATTGTGAATTAGATACCTTGCCAGCTTCTAAAGAGATAATAGCTACGCCAAAGAGCTATACTGCCTATTTAAAATCAAGACCGAAGACTTGGGAAAATGAAGCCATTAAATCGTTCATTGCACTAGCAGAAAAACATAATTGTAAAGCACATATCGTCCATTTAGCCTCCGATGAAATGATCGAATGGATTGCTCAAAAAAAGCAAGAAGGTATTCCTTTTACAGTGGAGACCTGTCCCCATTATTTCTTTTTTAATGCGGAGGAGATACCAGATGGAAATACCCTGTTTAAATGTGCGCCACCTATTAGAAAAAAGGAAAATGGACAACATTTAAAACAAGCTTTACAAGCGGGCATTATTGATTTTATTAGCAGCGATCATTCCCCTGCACCCCCTGAGATTAAGGAGTTGGACGGTGGAAATTTTTCCAAAGCATGGGGCGGTATTGCGGGGTTACAATTTTTGCTTTCCGCTAGTTGGACTGCCTTGAAAGAAGAAATGAGTTTAGAGGATTTTATACCTTTAGTAACGTCAAAACCTGCTGCGTTTTTGGGATTAGATGAACGAATTGGTCAAATAAAAGAAGGCTTTCAAGCAGATCTAACTATTTGGCAGCCAGGTATTTCTTTTCAAGTAGAGGAAGGAATGATTGAGCATAAACATAAGGCGACCCCATATCTCCATCGACAACTCTATGGACTTGTTCATAGCACGGTGGTTAATGGGCAATGGGCTTATCAAAAGGAAGTTATCACAAATACTTCTTTTGGAAAGAAATGGCTAGGGAACAACAAAGGTGGAAAGGTATGAAAATAGGTTTCCCGCAAAGTCTCGCCAAGTTCTGCAAAGTTAGACGTTGACATACTTAGCGGTACTTTGCGAAACCTTGGCGTGCCTTTGCGGGAACTAATATCGTATGTAGCGTAATTTTTTTTCATGATTCGTTTCTTTAATCTTTATTCCTCTTTATGGTAATACTTTGCTTACTACTTTTTCTAACACTTATCCTGTTGCTACTAACACAGCTAAGTCATCGAACGCAGCAGTTCAAAAAGAGTGTAATACAGGACGAAAAAAGAGAAGAAAAGGAGCAGGAAGTGATGTTAGAAAAACTGGTAAGTTCCAATGAATTTATTTACACAGGAATCGTATGTTGTTTTCTTGCCATAGTGGCATTAGCCTATTTTCAATGGCGAGACACCCTATATGCAGGGCACTTCCAAGAATGGATGAATATTATTGTTCGTTGGTTACACATCACTTTCGGAATTGCTTGGATTGGTACCTCTTTCTTTTTTGTTTTTATGGAAAATAGCCTACATAAAAATAAAAAGCGACCTGAATTAAAAGGAGATATGTGGATGTTACATGGAGGCGGATTTTGGTTTGTTGAAAAATATCAGGTGGCTCCAGCAGTAATGCCCAAGGGCGTACATTGGTTTAAATATGAAGCCTATTTTACTTGGTTAACGGGTTTTGGTTTACTCTTCGTGGTTTATTATTTTAATGCAGAAGCCATGCTGCTAAAGTCGGGAACTACTAGCTTAACGGCTTGGGCAGCAATCGCTATCGGGGTGGCTTCACTAGCTATTGGATATAGCATTTACCATCTCTTGAGTCTAACGCCTTTACTCAAAAAGCCTTTGTGGTTTGGCATTACCTTGTTTGTGATATTAATTGGTTTCGCCTATTTCTATACCCAAGTATTTAATCCTAGAGCTGCCTTTATCCACTTTGGCGCATTGATCGGCACTTTGATGGCAGGTAATGTTTTTTTTGTGATTATCCCTGCCCAAAAAGCGATGGTGAAGGCAACCAAAGAAGGCACGTATTTAGATCCCGCTATTGGAAATTTTGCAGGCTTGCGCTCTTATCACAATAATTATTTTACCTTGCCTGTCCTCTTTGTGATGATTAGCAATCACTTCCCTAGTACCTTTAGTCATGAATACCCTTGGTTGATTTTGGCTTTACTATCTTTGGGAAGTGCGGCGGTTAAGCATTATCTAAATTTAAAAGAAAAAGAACAACAGTCGGTTTGGGTGATTCCCATTGCTACCATTATTTTATTGTCAACGGTATTCATCACGGCACCGACACCGGTAGGCGGCGAATGTGAAGAAGTTTCTTTTACCCAAATTTATCCGATCATACAGGAGCGCTGTGTCTCCTGTCATTCAGCTACCCCTACGGATGATGTGTGGACTGCCCCGCCCAATGGGATCGTCTATGATACGCCTCAGGATATTGTGAAATTAACGGATAAGATTATGCAACGGGTGGTGATTACCAAAGATATGCCCCAAAATAATAAAACGGGTATCACGCCTGCGGAACGGGAAAAAATTCGGTGTTGGATTGAGGGTGGGGCTAGGCTGGAATAGTTTGTTTGAATGGAGAATTGAGAATTGAGAATGTACTAGACGTTGACAACGTTTTGCGAGGCGGCGCAGTCGCGCAGCGGCGATGGGCGGCGAATGTGACTCACTGCAAAACGTTGCAATAAGCAAAATTTAAATAAATGTATAAACTATCTGCTTTCAATAATTTATCAATAGAACAAGCCAAAGCAGCCTTATTTACCTGCTGTGGTTCTACTTCGTGGTTGGAAAAATTAATGGATCATTTTCCGTTTAAAAGTGAACAACACCTGTTTGAACAAGTGAACAATATTTGGTATGAACAACTGCAAGAAGCCGATGCTTTGGAAGCATTTAGCCATCATCCAAAAATAGGAGATATAGAAAGTTTAAAGAAAAAATTTGCTTCAACGAAAGAGTGGGCGGCGAATGAACAAAGTGGTGTGAAGCAAGCAGCTGCACAAACGATTCAAGAATTAGCAGAGTATAATGAACAATATTTTCAAAAGTTTGGCTATATTTTTATAGTATGTGCTACGGGTAAAAGTGCTGAAGAAATGTTGCTTTTGTTGAAAGAGAGAGTAGGGCATACGTCTTCGGAGGAATTGGAAATTGCCAAAGGCGAACAGCATAAAATTACCCTAATTAGATTGAATAAATTATTTCAATTTCAAGAAGCCTATTGGCAGAAAGTCAGTCAGATTACAACGCATATATTGGACACTTCCTTAGGTACACCTGCTAAGGGGATTTGTATTAAATTAAAAAAACAGGTACAAGAAAATTGGCAAACCGTCGCTTTAGGAATTACGGATGCGGATGGCAGAATTACCGACTTATTACCTGCGGGTATTGACTTGCTCACTGGTCATTATCAAATGCACTTTCAAACGTCCAACTATTTTGAAGCACAAGAGAAAACCAGCTTTTATCCAAAAGTAGTGATCGATTTTAATACATTTGACCAAACGCATTACCATATACCCTTACTGTTGAACCCGTTTGGTTATACAACTTATCGAGGTAGTTGATATGCTATTTTAATTAGTTAGGTGTTATGGTATTTTGGTATTGTGGCATTGTGGTCAATCTTACTTTTACAAAAGTTTTTTAGGATTTTAACCTTTTATCCCATATTGAAAATTCAACCATAATACCAAAAGACCATAAAACCACAATACCAAGTCAATTACTGCCTTTTTAAAATCTCAATAATGAATATAAGTATCAATCCACAAGCAAAATCACAACTCTTTAGAAAACTAAGTGCGGCTAATCAGGCTTTTAATCAATTATATCCAGGAGATAAATCTGATCGGCAACCCGTACATACGGTGTATGGAGGTGCGCATTTGTTTAACCAAAATATTGCCCAGCACTTCCAAGAAAAATCATTAAAGGCTTTAGTAACCTATGCGCCGAATTTTTCTGTATTTGGAAAACTATTCCAATTAAAAGGATTTGAAGCCTTACCCACAGAAGAAAAAGACATCCTTGCAGTGGAAGCAGCGATAAAGACATTACCAACAAAAAAACAAACCAAGCATCCTGCTTATTTGAGCTATGCCATTTATCAGAAGGTACTGCAGAAATTACAAACAGAAGCCCTAGAAGACTTTCGAATTGATTTTGAAGATGGCTTTGGCAATCGGTCCAATGAGGAAGAAGATCAAATAGCCGTTCAAGCAGCTACGGAAGTGGCAAAAGGCATGCAACAAAATTCACTTCCTCCCTTTATCGGTATCCGCATCAAATCCTTTACAGAGGAAACCAAAGATAGAGGACTACGGACGTTGGATATTTTCTTGAGCACCCTAGTTCAACTAACAGATGGACAATTGCCCAACAATTTCGTGGTCATGCTACCAAAGGTCACGATACCCGAACAACCTGAAACGTTAGCGGACTGTTTTAGTTTATTAGAAGACCAGTTGCAAATACCTACTGGCAGTCTAAAGATGGAAATGATGGTAGAAACAACCCAATCCATTTTGGACATCAATGGCGTGAATCCACTATACCGATTTATTAAAGCGGCAAAGGGTCGTTGTATTGCCATGCACTTTGGGACTTATGACTATACCGCCTCTTGCAATATCACGGCGATGTATCAGGAGATGAATCATCCGGTCTGCGATTTTGCGCATCATGTTACCAAGGTAGCCTTAGGACATACGGGCATATTTTTATCAGATGGCGCTACGAACACGATGCCGATTGGTCCACATCGAGGTGACTTAACGCCTGCCCAACAACAAGAAAATCAAGCAGTAGTTCATCGTGCTTGGAAAAAAGGATACGACCATATTCGGCATTCGCTATGGAATGGATATTACCAAGGCTGGGATTTGAATCCTGCACAACTGCCTATGCGGTATGCGGCAGTGTATGCTTTCTTTTTAGAAAGCTATCACGATGCAGTCCTCCGTCTTAAAGCCTTTGTGGAAAAAGCAGCACGGGCGAGCTTAACTGGAGATATTTTTGATGATGCTGCTACTGGACAAGGATTGCTCAATTACTTTCTAAGAGGCTTGAATAGTGGGGCCATTTCAGAAGAGGAAGTGTTGGCTACGGGCTTGAGCTTAGAAGAAATTCGGAGCCGTTCTTTTCGGAAGATTTTGGAGGGGCGGAAGCGGATTTAGTGATTGGTAACTGGTGATCGTTGTGTTAGCTCTAAATTTTAACGGTAGGAAAATTTTTAATTTTCTTACCGTTAAAATTTGAGATAACATAACTAGAATGAGGAAATAAATTATAAGCAAATGGAGTAACTCATCAGCGCTCTCCAAGTGAGAAGATGAGACGCCTTCCTTCAATCTGATGGCTTTAAGCCCATCTGATTGATAGTTAGGATTCCCAAATTTGTTATACATTCAAAGCAAATTATGTTAACACCAAGAGTGTTAACACAATAAAAAATATGAAAGTTTGGTCCTTTATATTAGAGAATTTAAAGCAAGACATTTTAGTTTCTTTACTCTATGTGATAGATAGTAAAGGAAGTTCCCCCGGTCGAAAAGGATTTACAATGGCTGTCAATGAGCAAGGAGATTTTGAAGGAACCATTGGAGGCGGTATTATGGAAGTAAAGCTAATAGAATTGGCGAAAAGCCTGATGGAAAAAGGAGAAAGGCGAGGAATTATTAAAGAACAATTTCACGATAAAGAACATGCTCGAAATCAATCGGGCTTAATTTGTTCGGGAGCGCAGACCGTTATTTGTATGCCTTTGACGGCTAAAGATGTCACTACCATAAGGACCATTATTAACAGGAAAGAAACCATTTTTGTCCAATTTAATAGTCAAGCAGGAATCTCCATAAGTAATACAACATTGGAGAAAATCACGATCATTGATCCGCATGATTTTGAAGTGGCACTTCCAATTCCACCGCCCAAGACCATACACATTTTTGGAGCAGGGCATGTGGGATTTGCCTTAGCTAGGCAACTAGCTATTCTAGATTATCGAATTATACAGTATGATGATCGACCTAATTTGGTAACGCTTTTGAAGAATAACTATGCCCATGAAATCAAGGTGATTAACTATGCAGAAATAAAAAAAGAAATGGTATCCACACCATCGGATATAGTGGTGATCGTTAGTTTTTCTTATCGAAGTGATAAGTTGATACTCCAACAATTATACAAACAACCGTTTGCCTACATCGGTATGATGGGAAGTGACCACAAAATAGCCACCCTAAAAAAAGAGATAGCAGCAGAAGGGATTTTAGCGAAAGATATAGCGCATGTTTTTACACCGATTGGAATAAATATGTATAGCAAAACAGCCGCTGAAATTGCCGTAAGCATCGCAGGGCAAATCATTTTAGAAACCAATAGGAAATTACCCACAGGACGAAATTATCGCACATGAAATTTATTCCATCTTATATCATTGGGTACTCCAATTCGGACTTTACCAATCCGCATGAAGTAGTATTACCTGATGAGCCTAAAGATTGTCGAAAAGTATTTACACATGCAGGGGCTAAGTATTGGGGATTGGAAACTTGTCGCCATAAGGCGACTCGAATTGACCCTGCCGATAAAAAAATCTATTACGATCATCATGCGCATAATTGGTTGAAATTAGGCTTCCAAGAAAGAGCCGAATTATCTTCCATGTCCGTCAGTACCAAATGGTACACAGGCAATCAAGCTAGAGCTATTTCGGTGATACTAATAGATGAATTATCGAATACCCAACTAGAAGTTTTGACTAGGGTAGAGCTACAACCTGACCAAGAACACACCTTTTCTTTTGCCCCCACTCTTGCGACTGAATGTTATATCAAAATATTTTATGAAGGTGGTATTTCAAGGATTAATTTCTTTGGAGAATCAGCAACCAAACAATTACCAACACGAAAAAATTTATTACAGACAGCCACCATCTCTAATATTTCAAATGTCCATTATGGCAACCCTGAAATGGCGGTAAAGGGCAATAGAAAAGAACTACACATGGTTGGTTGGGAATCGGCAAGAACGGGTTTTGGTGAGCAAGCGGTCTTTCACTTAGAACAACCAACTGAAATACAAGAAATAGTAGTAGATACCTATCTGCATCGCTATAATGCTCCTTTGACTTGCCACGTTTTTGGATTGTTATTAACCCCTGAAATGGACATCAACAACCAACTTTCCTCCCTTCCTAAATGGCAACTCTTTTTTGAAGATGGGCATCAAGTACGTCCCGCCAATTTTCAACAATACATGCTCCATCAATTGTATTTGCAAGAAAAAACAAACCAACCCACCCAATTTGAAATCTCCCTTTCTACTCCTCCAAACAGTCCTTGGAAAGCAATCCTGCCGTTTGAACAATTACAACCAGATACTTATCATCGTTTTACAGACTTAGACCATCATGGACCTTTTTCTCATCTATTGTATTTGCATTATCCGAATGGTGGGATTCATGGGTTGAAGGTTTTTTAAAGGGCTTTGGGGACCACATAAGGGCACATTAGTTTTTTCACATTAGTTCACAAATGGGATTTGATTTTGTCAACATCTAATTGGTTGAACTTGATCTTGATCTTCACTTCTATGTGCCCTAATGTGACCCAACTTATGTGCCCTAATGTGGTTAAAAAAACCTCAAATAAAAATATACTTCAACAAAAACAACCCAATCAACACATACAAAACAGGATGCACCGCTTTAAACTTTCCTTGCACCACTTGGATCAACACATAAAACAATAAACCAAAGGCAATGCCATTCGCAATGCTATAAGTGAAAGGCATAATGATAATCGTAAGAATGGCAGGAATACTAATTTCTACATTCGATAAATCAATATCTCGAATACTTTCCATCATCAAAATACCCACCATTATTAAAATAGGCGCAGTGGCAGCGGGAGGGATAAGCGTAGCAATAGGAGCAATCAAAATGCTTAATAAAAATAAGCAGCCCGTTACCAAGGAGGTGAGTCCGGTTCGGCCTCCTTCGATAATACCCGAACTACTTTCAATATAGGTAGTCACGGAAGAAGTGCCTAGTAGTGAACCGAGGGTAGTAGCAGTTGCATCTGCAAATAAAGCTCTTTGCATATTGGGCAGATTGCCGTCTTCATCCAACAAATCTCCTTTGGCAGCCGTCCCAATTAGAGTGCCCATAGTATCTAGTAAATCTACTAAGGTGAAACTGATAATTACTAAAAAAATTGTAAGCAAAGATTGACCCTTCGTGGGGGTAAATAAACTGGCTATATCTAATTGAAAAGCTGTCGGGGCTAAAGTAATTTTACTTAAATCATAGCTGGTAGGTAACTGTACAACACCCATTGGTATGCCAATGAAGGTCGTCAATAGGATTGCCCAAATCATCGCTGCTCGAATACGTTTGACCATTAAAACAGTCAGTATCATAAAACCAATTGCCGCTAATTGAACAGAGCGCTTACTGAGATCACCAAATTCAATAACTTGTGAAGGGGCGGCATTGATTTTTTCAATTAGAGTAGCAGCTTCTGCACCTTGGTTATTTAAAATTATATCAATAATAGGTCCTTGATTGAAATGAATTAAGCCTGCATTATTAAGCCCAATTAAGGCAATAAACAATCCAATCCCCGGCGCGATGGCTAGTTTCAAAAACTTAGGAATGGCTTTGATAATGGTGGCTCGTAACCCCGTTATAGTTAATATTAAAAATAAGATGCCCGACAAAAAAACAATCGCCAACCCTTGCTGCCAACTAAAACCCAAACCAAATACAACGGTATAAGTGAAAAAGGCATTTAGTCCCATCCCCGGTGCTTGTGCAAAAGGATAGTTGGCTAAAAGTCCAATCAACAAGGTCCCAATGGCAGCTGCCAAACAAGTGGCAACAAACACTGATTGTTGGTCCATTCCTGTCTGTGCAAGGATGGCAGGATTAACAAAAATGATATAGGACATGGTCAAAAAAGTGGTCAGTCCTGCTAAACATTCTGTAGAAACGGAAGTGCCGTTCTCTCTTAGTTTGAAAAATTTCTCCATTAATAAAATCTATTATGATAAGTTATTGATTGTTATTAAGGGTTTCTAATGGGAGAAGGTAGGCGCAGCCTACCTTCTCCCTTTAGAAACCCTAGTTTCCCTGAAGTGGACTCGATGTCCACTTCAGGGAAAGTTGTACGGAATAGGTCAAAGAATCTTAAAAATAACTTTCAATAACACTCCCTAACTCTAACTTCCCCTTCTTAACTTTACCGCATGAAACAAACACTACTATGGAGACTAACTATTCTATTACTTGTTAGTATAGCTGCTTTCCAATTAATAGCACAAACGCCTCGGTCGTACAAACAATACCTAGAAGAGCGGCAAAAATTAATGCGACAAGATAGTCAATTGTATTTTGATTACGCAATTTCTCTATCGGAGAAAGAGCAACGCTTGAACCAACAGTTAGTGAAACTGCAACAGCAAATGCTGCAAACCTATAAAGACCAACATTTTTTCCCACCCGCTCGCAATTTTTACCAATCCAAGGCACATATAGAAGGAACCAAACTTTTTGAGTTTATAAAAGCTTTCCCAAAGGGAGGAATGCTTCATTTACATTCAGGCGCAATGGGAGATGCAGATTGGATGATACAAAAAGCTCAATCCTTGCCAGAAATGTATATTTATTGGGATTCCAAAACGAATGCGGATATTCCCAAAGGCACCTTTCACGCCTATAAAAAAGGAGAGGCACCTCCAGGTTTTGTACAAGTTAAATCCCTATTAGCAGAGCAACCTTCTGCTTATCAAGAACTACGATCCTTATTGGTATTTGAAGAAGAAATGGATCGAGATTCAGTGGATATTTGGGGCGAGTTCCAAGTCATTTTTACTAGAATTAATGATTTTTTAAATTACCGACCTGCCTACGAAGATTATATCGTTCATGGCATGGAGATTTTAGTAGAAGATAATATCCAACACTGCGAAATGAGAACGGCTTTTTTAGATCGCTTGTATGATTTAGAAAATCCAAAAGGTAGTTTAGGGATTGAAAGTTTTGCCGCTATTCATGAAAATATTCGGCGAAGAATGAAAGTAATTGATCCTGAATTTTCTTTTCATATTATTCATTGTAGTTTGCGGTTTAAGGGAGGTCCGGCTATTTGGGAAGAAATGGAAGAGGTCTTTGCTTCTCGGAAGAAATTTCCTCATTTGGTTAGAGGGTTTGATTTAGTAGCGGAAGAAGATGCGGGACATTCCACGCTCTTTCATACGCCGCAATTTTTGCGACTAGATTCCTTAGAAGGGGCACATGGCGTGCAGTTACCTTTATATTTACATGATGGCGAAAGCAATTGGGCCTCCGTAGATAATTTATACGATGCGGTGCTATTAGGCACTAAACGAATAGGTCATGGTTATAATCTGTATCGCTTTCCCAAATTATTAGAGTTGGTAAAAGAAAAGGATATTTGTATGGAAATCAGTCCATTGAGTAACCAAGTATTGGGATATATTCGAGACCTTCGTAACCATCCTGCTAGTACTTATCTTAGAAGAGGTATCAACTGTACCATTAGTTCAGATGACCCATTGATATTCGATTATCATGGTTTGTCTTATGATTATTGGTCGATTTTTTTAGCTTGGGAATTGGACTTGGCGGCGCTTAAAAAATTGTCTTATAATGGTATTTATTATTCCTCTCTGACGGTTAGGGAAAAAGTAGCCGCTTTGCGGATTTGGGTAAAACAGTGGGATACTTTTGTGGAGCGCATGCTTGTTGAAAATACGCTTTTGTCTGATTAAGAATAAGTGTCAATAAATAATCTACCCATATAGTAGGTAGTTCCCGCAAAGTCTCGCAAAGGATACGCTAAGGGACGCAAAGCTAGACCTTGGACAAACTTAGCGTACTTTGCGAAACCTTAGCGAGACTTTGCGGGAGATAAAATTTGGTTAAGTTATTTATTTCTTCATTTTCAACTTTATCCATTTACTCATTGAGTTTAAGTCTCTGTCTAATCAAAATAAAACTATGCGAATATTTCAATTAATGCTTTTTATTGTAGTCATGGTATCCGCTTGTCAACAACCAACCACAAAAGAAAGTACCGCAAAAATCCCAATCAAAGTAGTGGTTGTTAGCATGTTTGAGCCAGAAGGAGATGAAGGGGATCGCCCAGGAGAATTTCAAAATTGGGTAGAGCGCTTGCCCTTACAAGAAACGCTTCCCTTCCCACAAGGCTATAGAGACTTGAGGTATAATCCAGACTTAGGCGTATTGGGCATCGTTACGGGCATTGGCAATACCAAAGCGGGTATTTCTATCACTGCTTTGGGTTCTGACCCTCGCTTTGATTTAAGCCAAGCCTACTGGTTGGTGGCAGGCATCAGTGGGGTAGACCCAGAGGATGCGCCGACAGGTTCTGCCGCTTGGGCAGAGTGGTTGATTGACGGTGATCTATCGCATGAAATTGACCCAAGAGAAATGCCGTCAGATTGGACCACCGGTTATATTCCTTTGCGGAAAACGAAGCCTTATGAAAAACCTTTTCCAGAAAAAGAAAAAGACGATGTGGTGACTCGTTTGAATCCCGGTTTAGTGGATTGGGCGTATCAGTTAACAAAAGATATTCCGCTAACCGATGATGAAACCATCCAAAAAATGCGAGAACGATATACCAATCATCCCTCCTCCAAAATGAAACCCTTTGTTTTGAAAGGCGATCAATTAGCGGCTAGTACGTACTGGCACGGCGAATTATTAAATGATTGGGCAAATG
This sequence comes from uncultured Saprospiraceae bacterium, assembly GCA_937973995.1. GTDB lineage: Bacteria > Bacteroidota > Bacteroidia > Chitinophagales > Saprospiraceae > JAFMDF01. Next base: position 2,630 of record CALJIQ010000368.1, on the reverse strand, counting down.
ATTGGGTGGATTATTGGACAGAGGGGCAAGGCAATTTTGTAACCTCTGCGATGGAAGAAATGGGCACTTACCATGCCTTAGATCGCTTGCATAAAGTTGGGAAAGTAGATAAGAACCGATTACTGGTTTTACGAACAGCTTCTAATTTTACCATGCAATGGACTGGCGCATCTGCTTATGAAAGTCTAGCAGGAGAGAAATTATCAGGTAAAGGCTACTCTGCTTATATTCCTTCTTTGGAGGCGGCTTATTCGGTAGGTAGCGTGGTGGTCAAAGCCCTTGTAGAAGATTGGGGAACCTATGCGGGTGAATTACCTAAGGGATAGAGCGGGTCTGTTAAGAAAAATAATTACACATATTTTTTTTGGTAAACACCTAAGCTGGCGAAGCCAGCTTAGGTGTTTAAAAATCCACGCCTAATTTGTTTGAAATAGTAAGGCTAAAAGTTTTATGAGATTAGATTACAAAAGGCTCTAAGACTTTTGTAATCTAAAGCTAAAAGCCCTGCCCTAAGTCCGCAAATAAGAAGCCCCATTAATGTCCAATACCGCTCCCGACATAAAGGTAGTTTCCTCACTAGCAAAGAAAAGAATACCAGCCGCTACTTCTTCTGGTTGAGCGACTCGACCAAATGGACTTTGATTTCGAATATGATCGCCCTCTGGTCCTTCTAAAACTTCCGTAGCCATATCCGTTTCTACAAAGCCGGGTGCTACCGTACAAACCGAAATATTATATTTAGCAAGTGCCTGTGCTAAGGACTGTCCCATTGCATTCATCCCTGCTTTACTGGCACCATAGGCAGGTTGCAAAGGTTCGCCTCGAAAGGCTCCTCTGGAAGAGACATTAATGACTTTTCCCCCACCTTGTTCGATCATGTATTGAGCGGCGCAGTAGGTGAGATTTGCGGCCGCTACCAAATTGATGTTTAGGGTGCGCTGCCAATTTTTTTGCCAAGTAGTGTAATCTACTTTGTCAATTGGATGGTACTCGAAAATCCCTGCATTATTGACAAGAATATCAATTTTTTGATAGTGTTGGACCACCTGATAGACCATTTCTTTTACCGCCTGTGGATCGCCGATGTCTGCTGGTACCTCTATATGGTTGCCTCCCTCTAAGGCGGTTAGGGTTTGTATGGCTGCTGCTCTATTACTTCTATAATTGATAGCGACAGATGCCCCTTCTTTGGCAAAAGCAATCGCTGTTGCTTTACCGATGCCTCTGGAGCCTCCTGTAATCAATACTACTTTGTTTTTGAATCTCATCCGTTGAATAATGAAGATCGCACCTCTCCATAATCGGGTGAAGCCCTACTGCTCAATTCTCGTCGGATGGCTACGCTGTCCGATGAGTAGGCGTTCCCATCCGACGGGAGCGTATAATGGTATTTCACCCTCAATTGGGTAGGAGCGATGTAGATTATAAAAATGTCCTCTATGGTATCACAAAGACAATTAAACAAAACAAAGATAGAAAGGAGTAGGATTTAAACTACTATTCCTTTATTTTTATGTTATGCAGCGTTTTATCAGTTTAATTTTTTGCATTTTTCTTGTAACGATTGCCATTGCTCAGGACCGGCAGTCATTGGTTGGTCACTCCTTACCTGCTTTGAAACAAATTAATCAACAAGAGGAAAAAGTTCCTTTATTTGCTATTCCAACCATTCGATTGAAGCAAACGACTAGCCATCCAACTCACCAACATCCTACCTTTCGTTCTCTGTCTGTTCCTATCCTATACAGCTATGAAGAATTAGCTCCTTTTTGTAAATTGGAAGTGAAGATGGAGAAAGTAGTGAAAATGCCGATAAAGTTTCGTTTGGGAAGTGTGGACTATGTGGATTATTTGGAGGGGAAGCGGGATTGGTATTAGCGGGTTACTAATTGGGATTTATTATAAATTTTACTGTCAACATCTAGTATAGTTTGAACTTGGACTGAACACTTGAATTGGGCTTTCTAAAACATCTATCCCCCGACCAAAATCTTTCCTTCGATTTCTTCTACAAGTTTAGTCATAGTCATCTCTTCATTATAATCAGCGCTAAAGGCAAAAGGTTTATTCTCTAAAATATATTGATAAATAGCAAAATCTGTTGGTGGGGTTGGTACTTTTAATAATTGATCTAAGGGTATCCATTCCAATTCTCCTTCATCACAAAAGGCGGGTGGACGGAAATCAATTTCTGCTAGATAGATATAGCACATCCAATTATATTTAGTGGGAGAGGTTTCAATTAAGGTGCCACAGAATTTTGCACTTGCTAATTGAATACCCGTTTCTTCTTGCGTCTCCCTCAAACAGGCATCGTACTGATTTTCATAAGGCTCTAACTTTCCACCTACGGGTACATACATCCCCTTATTGGGTTCTTTCCCTCTTTTTAATAATAGGTATTGATCTTGGTGACGTAGCACACACATGGAGGCTAATTTTTTTAGACCTACTGGCATTTTCATGTTGGATGCAAATTATACTACAGACGGGATAAATTACCGAAAATGGATAATTCGTTTATTTGTTTATCTGTTTATACGTTTACAAGCTACACTTGGATAAACAGTTCAACAATTCAACAAATAAACAGTATTGGATAATCGGATATTTATCCCGAGTTCAGTATA
>CALJIQ010000367.1 GCA_937973995.1 uncultured Saprospiraceae bacterium | reverse complement strand
AGTTAATGTCCCGTAGTCAACATCTAAGCGGGAGGCTTGTCAAAAAACTGTTTGAGCATTAGCGTAGGCTTGATGCCAGAGCATCAAAGAGCTAAGAAGCGAGTTTTTTTTGACTAGAATTTTTTGTTTCTTTTTTTTTCGAATGAAAAAAAGAAAGTCAAAATCTAAATTCAACTTATCATAAATTGATTGACTTACCACTAAGTGAAGATTACAAAAGTTTTTAAAACTTTTGTAATTTCTACCACCCTAACTATTTGGGCTTTTGTTGTAATTTTGCGCCTTGTTTAAAAAAGATGGTTGAGAGGAAAAAGGGGATTAAAAGTTATTTTCATTTTATAATAACCGCTAATAACCCTATATATACTTAACATGGGATAAATATCCGATTATCCAATACTGTTTATATGTTGAATTGTTGAACTGTTTATCCAAGTATAGCTTGTAAACGTATAAACAGTTAAACAAATAAACGATTTATCCATTTTCGATAATTTATTCCGTCCGTTGTATAACTTCCAATAACCCTCCAATCACTCAGCAACAAACGAATGGTCTATTTAACCAGAAGGGAACGCTTCAACGCAGCACATAAGTTATGGGTGAAAGCTTGGAGCAAGAAGAAAAATAAGGCAGTTTTTGGGAAATGTGCCAATAAGAACTGGCATGGTCACAACTATGAACTATTTGTAACGGTGAAGGGAACACCTGACCCGCTTACGGGGTTCGTGATGGATGCCAAAGAACTAAGCACCATTATTAAAAGAGAAATAAGCAGCCATCTAGATCATCGCAACCTGAATTTAGATGTCAAATTTATTCCGAAAGATATTCAACCAACTACGGAGAATTTGGTTATACTAATTTGGAAACAACTAGCACCCCATATTAAAAACTGTAAATTGCATTCCATTCGGTTACACGAAACCGAGAATATCTATGCAGAGTATTTTGGGGAATAAAATAAATGTCATTAGTCATTAGTCATCAGTCATTAGTTGCACAACTTATGGTCAATGACTATAGACCAAAGACCAAAGACTGTTACCTTGAACTACAAAAAGAAAGAAACCTACAACACTAAGATTACCAAAGAATTATCTAAGAAATACGAACTATTATTGGATCGCCTGGGCGAAGACCCCAAGCGAGAGGGCTTGTTGAAAACGCCTGAACGGGCAGCTAAAGCCATGCAGTTTTTAACGCATGGCTATGAGTTGGATGCGACCAAAATACTGAAATCTGCTATGTTCAAGGAAGAATATAGCGAGATGGTGATTGTAAAAGATATTGAGTTATATTCTTTATGTGAGCACCATTTATTGCCTTTTTTTGGTAAAGCTCATATTGCTTACATTCCAGATGGTTATATCGTTGGTCTGAGTAAAATTCCGAGGGTAGTGGATGTATTTGCTCGTCGCTTGCAAGTACAAGAGCGATTGACACATGAGGTGTTGCATTGCATTCAAAATACCTTAAAACCCTTAGGGGTGGCGATCGTTGTAGAGGCTAGGCATATGTGTATGATGATGAGAGGGGTGCAAAAACAAAATTCTGTTACCACCACTTCTGCCTTTACAGGAGCATTTCAAAATGTAGAGACTAGAACGGAGTTTTTGAATTTGGTTAATGCGAAATTGCATTGATAGATAATCTTTTAGAAAGGAAATAATTACGTGTCGGACACACCTTCAAGGTGTCCGACACGTAGGCTTAGCTATTATACGATGCTCTACAAGTCATGTATAGAAATTAATCAATAATCAGTAATTAATAATGAAATACTTATGGCTAATCACTTTTTTAATAAAATACTAATATTCCCCTCCTAAATTCTCTACCTTTACAGTCATTCTACTAGCTTACCTAAAAAATCTTACTTAAAGTATACTTATGAGTGATGCACTCTCAGAAGCATTGTTAATCCTTGCGGTAGGAATGATAACGGTATTTGCCATCTTAGGTCTAGTAGTGCTATCTGGACAAGTACTCATTCGAGTCACCAATCGCTTTATACCCGAAGTTCAGGTAGCTAAACCCCTTCGATCTTCTAATCGCTCCAATCTTGCTAAAAAAAGGAAGGCTATTGAAAAGAAAAAATTGGCAGCTATTGTGGCAGCAGTGGAGGTGGTTACCGGTGGGCAAGGACATATTGAGCGGATTGAGAAAATTTGAACAACACCTAATACGATAAAACCTAAAACAAATGGGTAAACCAATAAAATTGTGCTTGGTCTATCGAGACATGTGGCAGTCTTCAGGAAAATATTTGCCAAGAGTAGATCAATTGACGAAGGTCGCACCTGCTATTATTGATATGGGTTGTTTTGCTAGAGTAGAAACCAATGGTGGAGGCTTTGAGCAAATCAATTTATTGTTTGGAGAAAACCCCAACCGAGCGGTTCGGGAATGGACGCAGCCGTTTAACGATGCAGGCATACAGACGCAAATGTTGGAAAGAGGCTTGAATGGTATCCGTATGAGTCCCGTACCAGCAGATGTGCGTAAGTTGATGTTTGCGGTAAAGAAAAAGCAAGGGACGGATATTGCTCGCTCTTTTGATGGATTGAATAATCCGCAAAATCTGGAAAATTCCTTTCGTTTTGCCAAAGAAGGTGGGATGATTGCGCAAGGAGCATTGAGTTTGACCGTATCTCCATTACATACCGTAGATTATTATGTAAATCTTGCCAGTTCTTATATAGAGTTAGGGGCAGAAGAAATTTGCATTAAAGACATGGCGGGTATCGGTCGCCCTGTGTCCATTGGAAAAATCATAGCAGGCATCAAAAAGAACCATCCAACGATATTGGTGCAATACCACGGCCATTCCACTCCTGGGTTTTCCGTAGCCTCCTCTTTGGAAGCGGCTAGGGCAGGGGCAGATATTATTGATGTAGGAATGGAACCCTTGTCTTGGGGAACAGGGCATGCAGATTTATTGACCATCCATGCGATGCTAAAAGATGCAGGGTTTGACGTACCAGATTTTAATCGAAAAGCGTATATGGAGGTGCGCCGATTGACGCAAGAATTCATAGATGATTTTCTAGGCTACTATATCAATCCTCGTAATCGCTCGATGAATTCCCTTTTGATTGGACCAGGTTTACCAGGGGGAATGATGGGTAGTTTAATGGCGGATTTAGAAAATAATCTAAAAAGTGTCAATAAATGGAAAAAGAAAAATAACCAACCCGAATTAACCCAAGAGGATTTATTAATCAAATTATTTGATGAGGTAGAATATGTTTGGCCTAAAATGGGGTACCCGCCCTTAGTAACGCCCTTCAGTCAATACGTTAAGAATGTCTCCCTGATGAATGTGATACAAATGGAAAAAGGGAAGAAACGTTTTAGTATGATTGATGAAAATACTTGGGGGATGTTGATGGGAAGATCTGGTCAATTATTAGGTCCATTAGGAGAAGAAATCCAAGATTTAGTTAAAGAACAGCAAAGAGAATTTTACAAAGGCAAGCCGCAGGATTTGTATCCAGATGAATTAGACAAATATAAGGCGGAAATGGATGCAAATGGTTGGGACTATGGGCAAGATGATGAAGAATTGTTAGAATTAGCCATGCACCCAGCACAATACAAAGAGTATAAATCAGGTAAAGCAAAGGAGCAATTTCTAGCGGATTTAGCCAAACGAAAAGAGGCGAAAGCAACTTCCTCTGCTGCTACTTCAACAGCAGTCGTTCCTGTCGCTGCACCCGCTTTTGCTAAGCCCAAACACATCACGGTAGATGTAAATGGCGAGAAATTTAAAGTAGCTATTTCCTACGATGATGCGACTACTGATACCTCCTCAAATGCAGCTCTAACTACCCCCGCACCTACTCCTTCCAGCACAGGCAATAGTAGCTATCGAACCATAGATGCCCCACTAGAAGGAAAATTTTACCTAACAAAAGAATCGAACGATCAAGCCCTACAAGTAGGGGATGAAGTGAAAGAAGGAGAGACAATTGCCTACATCGAAGCGATGAAAGTAATTAATGCGATCGCAGCAGATAAGTCTGGAAAGATTGTGGAAATCGTAGCTCGACACGGAGAAGATATTGAAGAAGATGAAGTGATGTTTAAAATAATATAAATAATGGAGAATTGAGAATGGAGAATGGAGAATTCACTATACGTTTACGTCACGTTTGGCATTCTCAATTCTCCATTTTTAATTCTCAATTTTAAAAATGGAGGTACTAGAAAAATTATATGAAATGACCGCTTTTGGAGAGTTGTTGGAGCAACCAGCAACCCTCTTGATGCTATTTTTTGCTTTCCTATTATTGTGGATGGGAATAGCAAAGCGGTTTGAGCCTTTGTTATTAGTACCGATTGCATTTGGTTTGCTATTAGCAAATTTTCCGGGCGGGATGATGAGTGTAACGCCAGATAATGAGGTAAATAATATCGCCCACCTTACCATTTTAGAAATTGCCAAAGAGCATGGCATCATGAATATGCTCTACTACTTGCTGATAAAGACAGGCTTGCTACCACCGCTCATTTTTATGGGGGTAGGAGCCATGACGGATTTTGGTCCCATGCTAAGAAATTTACGATTGGCCTTTTTTGGTGCGGCTGCCCAAATTGGAATTTTTACAGTGATGATCTCTGCGGTACTATTAGGGTTCTCCAACCAAGAGGCGGCGGCTTTAGGAATTATCGGTGGGGCAGATGGACCCACTGCTATTTATACAGCGATTGTTTTGGCGCCTCGTTTATTAGGACCGATAGCGATAGCTGCGTACTCTTACATGGCATTGGTGCCGGTCATTATACCTTTGGTAGTGAAATACACCGTGTCCAAGAAAGAATTGGGGATTAATATGAAAGAGCAGGAAAAAATGTACCCGAATAAGGTAAAGATCAAAAATATACGAACCCTTAAAATTATTTTTCCTATTGTATTAGGTACGATTGTCTCCTTGCTTGTTCCTTCCTCTGTTCCTTTGGTGGGCATGTTGCTATTTGGTAACTTAATCAAAGAAATCGGGACGGATACCAATCGATTATTTAAAGCTGCCTCTGAAACCATTATGAATGCCGCTACTATTTTCTTGGGCTTAACCGTAGGTGCTACTATGACCGCAAGCACTTTTCTCAATACGGAAACTTTGCTCATTGTAGCAGGTGGTTTCCTCGCCTTTGCCATCTCTATTGGGGGGGGGATTATGGCAGTAAAAGTCTATAATCTTTTTTCAAAAAAGAAAATTAATCCATTGATTGGGGCAACAGGTTTGAGTGCCGTACCAATGGCTTCTAGGGTCGCCAACGAAATTGCCCTCCAACACGATCCTAAAAATCACATCTTACAATACGCCATGTCTAGTAATATTTCTGGGGTGATCGGTTCTGCAGTAGCGGCGGGGGTATTGATTTCCTTTTTGTCATAATATTGAATCAGAATCGCAGATTTCGCGGATTTATTAAATGATTTCGCAGATTAGATTATTGGATGCTATTGATTTTGACGGATTTAGAGTGCTTAAAGATATAAGGTATGTTTAACCCTTGTAAGTAGTCTGACAAAAATAAGTTAACAACTTTGCTTTTCAGTTGATTGATTATTAATTACTGATTATTAGCTAATTAGGCGTGTTCAGTAGCGTCTGGAAAATAATTAATAATCAATAATTAATAATGTCACACTACTT
>CALJIQ010000366.1 GCA_937973995.1 uncultured Saprospiraceae bacterium | reverse complement strand
CTTTTCTGCTTCAAAGTATTCCTCCCATTCTGCTTCTTCTGCTAGTCCTAGTTTTATCTTTTTCTTTTTTAGTTCTTTTATGAATTCGGGGAAGGTGAGAATATGCCAATTTTGGAGTTTTTTTGGAAGTGTTTCAATATTGAATTTTCTGGAAAATATTCTAATAAAGGATTTAGAACATTTTACAAATTCTTTATTGGCTTTTAATGTTGAATTAACTTTAGTAACGATTATATTTTGAATTTCAAGTGTGGGAGATTGAGGTATCGGCATTGGTTCAAGATACTTTGTTTTAAAAGTAAAAAAGCCTCCTCTTAAAATATAACCTGTATTCTTTAGAAAGAACCAAGTTAATTTAGAATTTAAAATAGCAAGGTAAAATTTTATATCTTCCTTGATTTCTTCTTTTTTTACTAGGCTGTAACATTTGGTATTATGATATATATTAGTATTGTCATAAGTCATGTTAGTGCCAAAAGAGATTTCAGGAGTGATTATTTTTTCTTGTTCAAAAAGAGACATTTCCCTAGACCTATGTAAACTATACCAGAACTTAGGATTTGTTTTGTATCGAACTTTCTTTTTTATTAATTCGTCTTTATATGGTAATAAGTAATTGTAGGCTTTTGGATATTTATTTTTAAATTTTTCCTCTTCTATTGGTTTTGTCTTTTTTTTATCTTCAAAGTGAGGATATAGCACAAAGTAATTATTTTTTACTGGAGCATATTTTTTTACATCTTCCCCTTTCAATAATGGTTTGATTAATTCTGATTCTAATTCTATCTCTGAGTTTAGCTTAGATGAAAAACCCTTAAATAAATTCCCTATAATTTCACCTCGCATTAGAAAAATATCATCTCCCACAGAAACAACTCCTTGACTAATGTATTTAAATACATCTTTAACTGTTAATGGTAATTGCGAAATTTTGGAGAATATTTTTTCTGTTTGTTCACTTTTTAAAATCCATTTATCAATTCCAAAATTTGAATAGCTTGATTCATCATATAATAATGAGTTAAATAAGCCATCAGGTTTTATTTTTTTAAATTTTATTTTCTTTTTCTTAGCTTTGTCTAAACTGATTATACAAGTATAAGTAGAGGCATCTTTGAAAATCATTTCAGAACCAAAATGAATTATAGAATTTAAGTACCGTTTATTCACTAAATAATTCCTTATTCCCTCTCCAAAATCACTAACCATAAACTTGTGAGGAAGAATCATACAAACTCTACCATGTGAATTTATTAGTTCATAGGTTTGCTCAATGAATAAAACGTAAATATCAAATCTACCAGTTGCAGATTCAAAACTTTTTTCAAAATAGTTACTTTCACTTTCAAAGTTTTCTCTTAATCCTTGCACTCTCAAATACGGAGGATTCCCAATAACCACATCAAATCCACCATTTTTAAAAACCTCTGGAAACTCCTTTTCCCAATCAAAGGCTTTGTCCCCTGCCACATTAGTATCATCAATTAAAGAATTACCACATTTAATATTACTACTCAATGTAGTCAATGCCCTACCTTTTTTAGCACTTCGTAACCATAGAGATAGACGGGCAATATCAACCGACTCCTCATTAATATCCACACCATAGATATTGCGCTCCAAAATATCATTGGTTATATCAGGATAGACAATAGACCCGCCTAATAGACGGGTTTGTAGTTCATCAATAGAATGGTGTTCTTTGATTAGAAAGTCTAAGGCTTGATTGAGGAAAGCACCACTACCACAAGCAGGGTCACAAATAGTCAAAGAGATCAAATATTCCCGATAAGTTTCTAAATCTGCTAGTAGGCGTTTTTTAGTGGCTTTATTTCGTTTGGGTCGGTATTCCTCTTCATTGATTCCTATGGCTTCTTTTTGCGCTTCGCATAGCTTACCTACCGTATTATCTACGATGTATTTAGTGATATATTTGGGCGTATAGAATACCCCATCTTTTTTGCGTTTGGTTTTATTTTTTTCAATGGTTCTTCCTTCTAACTCAGCCGTCATTTCGTCTATCTCATTCAAACTATGCTCGAAGATATGCCCCAAAATATTTACATCTACTTCACTTTCAAAATCATAATTGGTTAGGGTAAGGGTATGGTTCAATAAGATTCCATCCGATATTTTGAGCGTATCCAAAGTATCATCAGGCTTAAATAAACCACCATTAAAAGCAAAGATTTCCGCTTTGTCTTTTCTGGCAGGTCTGCCCGTATTGATATAGCCAAAGTATTGTTGGAATACTTCATAGAGGGGTTTGTAACTGTCTAAATCTTCTAAGCCCTCGTAGGTCTTTAGTATTTTAGAAATAGAGTTGGGAGGTAATAAGCCTTTATCTTCTGCAAAAAAGATAAATAGAAAACGGTCTATTAGCTTTTGGGATTTCTTAAATAAAGTGAGTTTGGGTATATCAGAATTTTGCTTTACCAAATCATTAAATAATGCCTTTTTAAAAGCGGAATAATCCTTATACAGTTTCTTAGTTACGTTTTCCTCCTCTAAGGTAGATTCCTTTTTAATTCGTTGTGGTAGGTCGCCTAAGATATGGTTTTTATGTAGGCATAGATATAATAGTTTGAAATCCTCTTCATTGAGCGTAAACAAATCAAAGTCCAAATAGTCCACCGCATCATTGATATAAAATCGTAGCTTTTCAAAGTTGGACGTAATGACATAGACGCAAGTAGGATGGTTGTTTTTATACCCAAATGCTTGGTCGGTTATTTTATTTAGTTCTTTGGTTTTCGTTCCTTTTAATTCGATTACCGCAATCGCTTTTCCATCTTGGAGAATTGCCCCATCTGCTTTTTTACCTCCCTTTAGATTCTTAAATTCCGTTGTTAGATTATAGTTAGGATTCGGATTAATGGTATAGCCTAATACCTTCTCAAATAGTTGTTGTAAAAAACCATATTGGAATTGTTCCTCCTTATCGTTTCTAATATTTTCTATGATGGTGGGATTGTGAAAGAAGTCCGTAAAGGCTTGGTAGGCTTTTGCTACTTGCTTATCCTCTAAGGTTTTGAGGTACTTGTTTAGAACTGATTTTTGGAATAATGCCATGTTATTTCGCTAGTAACTGAGTAAATATTTGCTTAGTCTGAAATATTGGGCTTTTTCCTTACAATCCCAAATTAGTACGGATAATTCTAAGGGTTGTTTTAGTATTTGGATATAGTTTGTTCTTATTAGGTGGTATTGGTATCTATATGGATATAATATAAAAATTTAAATTAAGATAAATGCAAGAAATCCTTTGAGTCTTACGTGTCTTATAGTTATATTTGTTTAAAAGCAGAAGAAAAATGTCAAGCATAAAAATAGAATCTCAAATATCTTTTCAAGATTTATTAAAAGTAGTAGAACAATTAGAAATCAAGGACTTAGAAGAGTTTGTTGAGAGTGTTCTTAAAATTCGAGCTAAAAAAATAGCTCCTAGTTTAACAGATAAGGAATCGGCATTGGTAAAAAAAATAAACAGACCTCTTCCAAAAAAATTACAGCACCGTTTTGAAGTATTGAACCAAAAGAGGAAGGAGGAGACTTTAACGACAGCTGAGCAAAAAGAGTTAATCGAGATTACCAAAAAGTTTGAATCCTTAAATGTGCGTAGGTTAAAAGCCTTGGACGCTTTATCCAAACTACGGCAAACACCTGTTAAGGAACTGATGAAAGAGTTAGGTATTACTCTTAAAGCTGCTTAGATGGCTAAAAAAATATCGGAGAAAACTAAAATTCAAGTAAAAAACCGTGCGAAACATTTATGTGAATATTGCTGCTGTCCTTTTGCATTTGCCAATCAATTCTTTTCCGTAGAGCATATCATTCCTAAAAGTAAGCAAGGCACTAACCAATTAGAAAATTTAGCATATGCTTGCCAATGCTGTAATGGACATAAATATAACAAGACAGAAGGGCTGGATCCTGTTAATCAAAAATTGGTTTCCTTATTCCATCCACGTAAGGACAATTGGGCAGATCACTTTAGTTGGAGCGATGATTTTTTATTTATAGAGGGACTTTCACCAATAGGTAGAGCTACAATAGATACACTTGATTTAAACAGAGAAAGCCTTGTTAATTTAAGAGCAATTTTATTTGCTTTTGGGGAACATCCACCAAAACATCTGCTAGCATAAATTTTATTTACCAATACAGAACCGAGAAAATATATTCCCCAATAAATCATCCGTACTAACAGTCCCAACTATCTCACCCAAATAATACAACGCCTGCCGAATATCCATCGCCACAAAATCAGAAGTCACGCCAGCATCCATATTCGCCAACACACTAGACAAACTTTGATGTGCATTTTGCAAAGCCTCCAAGTGACGCGTATTAGAAACAATCGGATTATCAAAATTGATTTTTTCGGAAACGACTAATTGATAAAGGGTGTTTTTTAAATGCTCAATATTCATATTGTTGATCGCAGAGACCGTTACGATTTGAGAGACGGGTAGGGTAGGGGTTGCATATTCCTCTGGTTTTAAATATGGATTGCGATCCATTTTATTGGCGACTAGTAGGACGGTCTGATTGGGGCCTTGTAAATTTTTTAAATCAGCATGTACCGTTTCGGGCGGAAGTTGGGTAGCATCAAATACGTATAATAAAATGGCGGAGGATTGGACCTTCTCCATTGTTTTTTCTACTCCGATGGCTTCTATCTGGTCTTGGGCATCTCGGATGCCAGCGGTGTCTATTAATCTAAATTCGATGCCCTGGATATTGAGGACTTCCTCGATGGTGTCACGGGTGGTACCTGCTATCTCAGAGACGATAGCCCGATCTTCTTTTAGTAAGGAATTGAGTAAGGTAGATTTTCCAGCATTGGGGCGACCAGCGATGACGGTATTCACGCCTTTCTTAATCACATTCCCCAATTGAAAAGATTGGATGAGGGAATGGATGAGGGTTTGTATTTTTTGTACCAATGCCTTCAATTCCGTCCGATCCGCAAACTCCACATCTTCTTCTGAAAAATCCAATTCCAATTCGATGAGGCTGGCAAAGTCCAATAATTGTTGGCGCAGGTTTTTGATTTCCTCCGAAAAGCCCCCTCGCATTTGCTGCATGGCGATGGCATGGGCGGAGGCAGAATTGGCGGCTATTAAATCCGCTACCGCTTCGGCTTGAGAGAGGTCCATTTGTCCATTCAAAAATGCTCGCATGGTGAATTCCCCTGGTTGCGCCATTCGTGCCCCTGATCGAATCAATAACTGAATAATGGCTTGAATAATATAGTTGGAACCATGACAGGAAATCTCTACGCTATTTTCTTTGGTGTAGGAAGTAGGTGCAATAAAAAGCGATGCTAATACCTCATCTAGAATTACTTTTTCCTCATTCAATATTTTCCCAAAATGTATAGTATGGCTTTCTTGCTTGGATAAATCTTTACCTACAAAGACTTGGTTGGCGATCTCAATCGCTTTGCTACCCGATAAGCGGATGACGCCAATCGCCCCCACGCCTGCTGGTGTCGCTAGGGCCACGATGGTATCTGTTAAGTCATAATTGGTATATTGCATAGGTAAAGCTTTTGAAGTGGCGCAAAAATATTCGATTAATTGGTCAAAACATTTTTATCCTTCGGTAATTTTTCTTTTTTTCACATTTTAGCATAAGGGAGTAGGAAATAAATAAGGTTATATTTTTCCTACTCCCTAAAACTGGACTTTTGACATTCTGTTTTTTATAGCCTCGCTGGTTAATTAGGCTGACCGACAATGGGCTGGTAGCAGATTTACGGGGTCACTTTCAGTGTGCTATTGATACCCCATATCTCAAAATCCCGAAGGGATTCAATATGCATAGCACCGTATGCAATACGGTGACATCATGTATGGAGCAATTTCCAACCCAGAATGGGTTGAATATCGCACATTCAACCCATTCTGGGTTGGGAAATATCCTCAATCTTATCCCTAGATTGCATCTAGGGCTATTCGTATTCAATCC
>CALJIQ010000365.1 GCA_937973995.1 uncultured Saprospiraceae bacterium | reverse complement strand
AAAATCTTTTTATAAAAGTAAGAGTATTAAAGCAAACGCATCAAAAATCTTTTGTTTAGTTGTTTATGTGTTTATCCGTTTAGTGGACTACTATTGAGTGTAAATCAGATAAACAAATACACATCTTAAACAAATAAACAGGTGTTTAGTTGTAAGCGTGCAAGCACTATAGTATTGACAAAAAGATTGCCAAAGACTACTCTTGAATCTCCTCTGAAATGCCTTGCTCGCTTTCTGGTGCCGTTTCTTTTTCTACTATAGTTGTCATTTCTTCTTCAATAGCGGGTTCGGGTGCAGGAGCATTTTTAGCACGTTCAGCTTCTAGTATTTTTTCAAATTCTTCGGTACCAATTTCCATTTCGCTGATGGTGACTACTTCTTTTAATTCTTTGAATAACTTTTTAGCTAAAATTTGATTATAGGCTTGGTTTACCTGCTGCTCACTTTGTAGCATTCGGTTGACCATATCGTCCATCATGTTTCCGTAGTCGTAGCCTCCCATCATTTGAACAATTTGACTCCTAATTAATTGTTTCACTTCCTCAGGGTCCACCTTTATGTCAAATCGTTCTGCTAATTTATTTTTAATAATTGTCCATTGCAGTCCCTCTTGCATCTCTGCCACTGTTTCAGCAGAGGTCTTTCCTTCATTCACTTGTTTCGTATGCTCTACCCATCTCGCTAAAAAATCAGTAGGTAAGGATAAGGTATTAGCCGCTTTAAGTCTTTCCACTATTTGACCAAAAAGAATTCCATCGGACTGATTATCGTAATATCGTTTGATATTCTCTTTCATTTTTTCCCTTGCCTCTTCCTCCGAATTCACTTTGCCTGGACCAAAATAGCCATCAAAGAATTCTTGGTTTAGCTCTGCATGTTTCATTCTATTTACCTCAATAATCTTTGCTTCAAACTGATGACCATACGTTACATCGGCATCTAACTCTGCATCTAATTGGAGAAAATGTTTTTTCACAAAAGCCTCATCCTTATCTTTTGATAAATTGTAGATGTCAAATTTAAAGCTATCTCCATTCTTTTTAGTAAAAACATCCTCTACTATATCTTCTGTTAGTTCGTCGAATGAAAGCGTAAAAGTTGGATTCAATCCATCTGCCTTTGGCTTACCATCTTCTGCTAACTCTTTTGCTTCTACTTTAAACACATCTCCCTCTTGCAATTCATCTTCTGCCTTTTCCTGCTTACCCATTCGCTTTAGCGCATCTTGCAAATCGTCTTCTACCATGGATGCTGGTATCGTAACATCATACCTGCCAAAAGCATCTCCTCCATCTAGACCTTGCACTTCAAATTCAGGCACTAAACCCAAATCAAATTTGAAAGTATAGTCTTTTAATTGTTTGGTGGTTAGTTTAATTTCCTCATGCGCAACAGGAATCGGTTGCCCCAAAATATCAAAATCTGCCTCCTTTAAATAGGTATCCAATTCTTTTCCTAATAGATCATTAATAATATCTATTAAGGCGCCTTGACCAAACATTTTACGAACGATTGGCACAGGTACCTGACCTTTACGGAAACCTTTCAAATTCGCCTGCTTACTATATTCCTTTAATTTCTTTTTGAAGGTAGGTTCGTAATCTTCCTTTGGGATATTGACCGTTAAGGTAATATTGAGATCGTCGTGGTCTTCTCTAACAATGGTTGGCATGATTGTGCGAAGATTATAAGGGGACGGGAGATAGGAGTCAGGAGTCAGACTGCATGAGATGCGAACCTGATTACTGACTCCTGTCTCCTGACGCCTACAAGAGGTATAAAAAAAAATCTGACCCAAAAGTCAGATTAAAAGTTGGTGCGGGTGGAGGGACTCGAACCCCCACGCCGTGAAGCACTAGATCCTAAGTCTAGCGTGTCTACCAATTTCACCACACCCGCCCAAAAAGTGTGTGTTTGTAAAGTTTTTGTCGCTTTTTGAAAAGCGAGGGCAAAGATAAGAGCTTTTAGCTTAAAATGATGATTTTTTTTAATAAAAAAACGGTCATCCGTCATTAGTCATTAGTCATTGGTCTGCTACAACTAATGACCTATGTCTAATGACTAATGACCAATTAAAAAGACCTAATTTTATGCAATTTGCATCTTAAACGAATAACTAGAAACCGATTATACTTACTTTTCGTTATGTATATAAGCAAATTCCACACTACTGTACACTTTTTGAAATCGCTACGCTACGTGACGGGTTTTACAAAAAGTGTACAGTAGTTTGAGTAAATTCTAGAAGGATTATGATAGCAATACAAGAAGAGGACAAATTATTAATACAAAGAGCCTATCGAACCTTGCTGCATTCTTTTAAGAAAGAATTGAATAAAGAAGACCAGCATAATATTCGAGAAGCTTATGAAATGGCAGTGGAAGCCCATAGCCAGCAACGTCGTAAGTCGGGCGAACCCTATATCACGCATCCAATTGAAGTCGCTCGTATTTGTATTGAAGAGATTGGCTTAGGTCCTACGGCGGCCATCTGTGCTTTACTACATGATGTGGTAGAGGATACACCGATTACCCTAGAAGAAATTAAAGAAAAATTTGGAGAACGAATCGCCCTAATTGTCGATGGATTGACCAAATTAGATAATGCTTATAACGCAGAAAGTCCTCAAGCAGAAAACTTTAGAAAAGTATTATCCACTTTAACAGTGGATGTAAGAGTGGTGTTAATTAAAATGGCAGATCGCATACATAATATGCGGACCCTTGGAGCCATGCCTCGCCACAAACAACTAAAAATAGCAGCAGAGACTTCCTTCATCTATGCCCCTTTAGCCCACCGTTTAGGTCTATATTCTTTTAAAACAGAGTTTCAAGATTTGTGTATGAAAATCACGGATCGAGAAACCTACTCTGGAATCGCCAAAAAATTACAAGAAACCAAGCAAGCTCGAAATGAATACATTGATACTTTTATTCAACCCCTAAAAGAAAAATTGGATGAATCAGGTATCAATTATCGAGTGACCGGTCGCCCCAAGTCTATCTATTCTATTTGGAATAAATTGAAAACCAAGAAAGTACCTTTTGAAGAAATCTATGATTTATTTGCTGTTCGATTTATTGTAGATGTTCCGATTCCACAAGAAAAATCTACCTGTTGGCAGGTTTATTCGATGGTAACAGATGTGTATCGTCCGATTCCAGAACGACTAAAAGATTGGGTAACCGTACCCAAATCCAATGGTTATGAATCGCTGCATACGACAGTAGTGGGTCCAGCAGGACGTTTCGTAGAAGTGCAGATCCGAAGTGAGCGAATGGACGAAATTGCGGAGCGAGGTTTTGCGGCGCATTGGAAGTATAAAGGCGTTTCCAATTCTCCAGATGTATATGATACTTGGTTAGATAGCGTGAGAGAAATTATGGAAAACCCTAGTGCAGATGCGCTAGAATTTTTGAGTGATTTTAAAACCAGCCTCTTCAATGATGAGGTGTTTGTCTATACGCCAATGGGAGATATGAAGGTACTGCCTAAAGGAGCCACCGCTCTTGATTTTGCCTTTGCTATTCATACCGATGTAGGTTCTAAATGTACCGCTATAAAAATTAATAACAAGTTAGTTCCAATGGGGTATAAACTTCATAATGGAGACAAGATACTTGTGACAACTAACAAAAACCAGAAGCCGAATGAAAGTTGGCTGAAGATGGTGGTGACTGCTAGAGCCAAATCCAAAATCCGTTCTGCCCTACGAGAAAATTTAAAAAAGCAAGGAGAATTTGGCAAAGAAGCATTGGAGCGTAAATTCAAAAATTTAAAAATTGATTTTTCAGACGTCAATATTGATACCCTTCTTAAATTTAAAAAATTAAAATCGCACCTTGACTTTTACTTTGAAATCTCCGAAGGCAGGATTGACATCAATGAATTACTAAAGAATTTTGAAGTTGAGCACGGAAAACTGGAACTGATAAAAGAAGAGCCTCCAGTTACCGTTAAGGAAGAACTGGAACAAATTAGAATTCAAAAACCAGTAGTTAGTAAATCAGGCATATTCATCAACGGAGAACCCGCCGAGTCTTATAAATTTTCCTTAGCTACTTGCTGTAATCCTGTCAATGGAGATGACATCTTCGGCTACGTCAGCAACACCGGTCTAAAAATTCACCGTTCCAACTGTCCCAATTCCACCAACCTCATGGCACGCTACGGTTACCGTGTGCTAAAAGCAGAATGGAA
>CALJIQ010000364.1 GCA_937973995.1 uncultured Saprospiraceae bacterium | reverse complement strand
TATTTCTGGTGATTGTAATTTAAATATTGATTGGACTCCTCCTGTATTAGTAGAAGGTTGTAGTGTTGGAGAGGTTACCATAGTTCCCAACTTTAGACCTGGTGATCGTTTTCCTTCAGGAATAACTACTGTTGTTTACACAGCTACTGATGAAGCGGGTAATACGGACGAATGCTCTTTTACGGTAAGCGTTACAGGTTCCAATCCAATCTTATTCACTAATTGTCCACCGAATATCAGGGTCAACTCCTTAGTAAATCAATGTGGTGCAACGGTAGGATGGCCTATTCCAGAAACAACAGGTGGTTGTGGAGCGGTAAGTTTAGTTACTGATTTTTCTCCTGATAATTTCTTTACAGTTGGTCTAACAGAAGTTAGCTATACAGCAACTGATGAAACGGGCGATCAAGAGACTTGTACTTTCACGGTGGAGGTAATAGATGACCAATCCTTAGTAGTGCTTTGCCCACAAGATATCATCGTAGATGCCAATGGAGGCATCACACAAGATCAGGGTAATTTTGTTAGTAACTCTTCCTTTATTAGTTGTGGAAATACTCGCTTAGCGTATAGAGATATAGAGGCGTTTGATAATTGTAGCTCGACCATTTCTAGAAGATTAGAAAGTGGATTAGCTAGTAATTCTGAATTTTCAGGAACTACTGATATGCGTATAGTAGTTAGCAATGATTCTGGAGAAGAGGTCACTTGTGATTTTAGAATTATCGTAGAAGATGCACCTGCATTTGATGTAAGTTTATCTACGGCACTCGTTTGTTCTGGACAGCCATTGACCTTACAAGCCACCAATCTTCCTACTGCCAATTATGCTTGGTCTGGACCAAATGGCTTTATCTCTAATGTACAGAACCCAATCATTAATGATCCTAATATTTTAAATACAGGAGACTATACCGTTATTGCAATGGTACCCGGAGGCTGTACGGTTTCAGATCTTATCACGGTGAATGTCAATCAAGGTGTAGAAGTCACCGCAGCAGCGGATGATATAAAATGTGGAGGTGGGACTTTAGAACTTCAGGCTATTGGGGACAACATTGATAGCTTTAGTTGGACAGGACCGAATAGCTATACCGCAGATGAACAAAATCCAATTATCAATAATGCGACTGCCCTTCAAGCAGGAGAATATATCGTTTCAGTGGTAGGTGCTAATAGATGTACAGATCAAGATACTTTGCTGGTAGAAATCGCTACCATTGATCCACCTACGGTACAGGCTACAGGCATCTTAAATGTAGCAGATGGTATAGCTTGTCAAGATCAGCCTTTTTCTTTAAAAGGAAATATCTTCCCAGAAGGAGCTATTTATAGTTGGTCCGTCAGTAATACAGGAGGTGGTTTGCCAGAAGAGGTAGGGGATAGTTTGATAATGGTGCAGCCTACTAATGTAGGAGAATTTGAATATACCTATACCGTAAACTTAGGGGATGGCTGTGTAGCGGATACTTCTATTATTATCAATGTACTACCTAGTCCTCAAGTTGAAGTTAGTAGTAATGCACCTATTTTATGTGCTGCCGATACGGCTACTTTGATGCTGATGGCAGCAACAGACGATATTGTGAATAACTGGAGTTGGGAAGGACCAGAAGGATTTTCCTCTCCCTTCCAAAATGCTTTAATTAGAGAAGTAAATGCTGGCATATCAGGGGATTATGTAATTACCGCTTTTACCGATAATGGGTGCTTTTCTACGGATACCCTATCAGTGGAAATTACGAATCAACCACCTATCCCATCTTTTGACGATGATCGACTGATGGTCTGTGAAGGAAATTCAATTTCGCTGCGACCTAGTGTGATTGATACAGGCGTTACCTATATCTGGTCGGGTCCAAATAATTTCACTTCTAGCGATTCTATGATTGAAATAAGCAATGCCTTATCAGATGCAAGTGGAGGGTATCAATTAATACAAACCGTAGATGGTTGTGATTCTGATCCTGCTAGTATTATTGTTGCTGTGTTAACAGAACCAGAAGTAAATGAGGATGAGATCATGAATTTATATAATAATGATGCAGAATTTGAGGTAATTAGTAATGATTCTTTTGCAGCAGGTGCAGGGTTTACAGTAACCATTCTAGATGATGGGAGTACGACGTCAATCCTTGATACTGAGGCAGGTGCGATTCAAAGTAACGGAGATGGATCTTTTACTTATAATCCAGTGGACGATTGGATCGGAACCGTTCAGTTTGCTTATGAAATATGTTATGAGGCTTGCCCCGAACTTTGTAGCATGGGAATCGTAACAGTAGATACAGACGTTTCTTCAGAAGAATGTTTTATCCCTGGTGTGCTCTCACCAAATGGGGATGACAAAAACGATGCACTCATTATTTCTTGCAATTCTGACCCACCTAAAGGCGGAGGTATTATGATCTTCAACCAATGGGGTGCAAAGGTATATGAGTCCTTTCCATATAATAATGATTGGATCGGTACTTACCAAGGCGAAGACTTACCAGACGGTGTTTATTATTACGTTTATTCTAAGACGGACGATGACCGTGACCCAGAGAAGGGTTGTGTAACTATTTTTAGGTAGCCAGGAGTCAGGAGTCAGGAGTCAGGGGACAGGGCAAAACGCTCTGACCCCTGACTCCTGACCCCTCATCCCTAAATAAGGTTCATTATGAACAAATTATACACTATTTTACTCTTTTTATTTGTAAGCAGCAGCATATTGTGGGCACAGCAAGAACCCCAATACACGCAGTTTATGCATACCAAACAGCTTTTTAATCCAGCCTATGTAGGTGCGAAAGGAGTCCCTTGTGTAAAGGGCTTATATCGTAACCAGTGGATGGGTTTCAAAGGTGCGCCTATCTCTCAGGTGTTGACTTTTAATATGCCTTTTCTTGATCCAAGAGTTGGGTTTGGTGTCAATTTGCAACATTATGAAATTGGGATTATAGAGAATTGGGAAGCAGATTTGGCTTACAGCTATGACTTGATGCCAGAAGATAATATCTCTGTACGAGTGGGTATCATGGGAAGCATTCGCCAATTCGGATTGGACTTTAGTGATCCTGATTTATTTATTAGAAATATTAATGATGCCTCTATTACTAGAGGGGAGAATTATACGACTACAGAAGGAGATGTGGGCGCGGGTCTGTATGTAGATTACGAGGGGTACTACTTCGGTATCTCCGTTCCAAATATTATCTCTAATGTTATTGGTAACAATAATGATCAACCTTTAACGGCCGTAGAGGAACCTCATATTTATGCGATGGCAGGTGGATTGATTCCGCTACCAGATAGTAAATTGAGTCTTTTCCCCAATGCACTGTTAAAGTATGTTAAAGATGCCCCTTGGACTTTGGGATTGAACCTTAGTTTGATGTACGATAACCGTTTTACTTTTGGCGGTTCTTATCGTCTGAGTAATGAGAATAGTGATTCCATTGATTTCTTATTCCATTTCCAAGCGAATAATAATTTTGGACTCGGCATCTCTTATGATTACCCCTTATTTGAAATCCAAGATCATACCAGTGGAAGTATAGAAGTAATGTTGGATTATTGTTTTGGAACGAAGAGTCCTGATATGAGTAATCCAAGATTTTTCTTTTAATCCATTGATCTATTGTATCATTGATCCATTGTATCATTGACCCATTGTCGTATTGTTCCATTGTTGCAAGTGGGACAGGTAAGTTCTTGGATATAAAAAGGAAACAATCAATCAGATCACTTTGGAGTGATCAGATTGAATGATAACGTCTGATCTGATGACTTTCAGTTCATCTGATCAGTTGTCTAAAGTTTCATTCATTCTATCTAACCACTAACAATGAGACAATAGAACAATGAGACAATAGAACAATGAAACAATAGAACAATGAAACAATGAAACAATGAAACAATGAAACAATGAAACAATAAATTCATATTTCAATTCCCACCAATAGTAGGAATGCCAGGTTCACAACAAGTAGTTACTATATCGGAGGTCACCT
>CALJIQ010000363.1 GCA_937973995.1 uncultured Saprospiraceae bacterium | reverse complement strand
TGCTAAAAATTGGCTTTTTCAAAGTCAATTTTTAGCAAGCCTGCCTCCAAAGAACCCTATCACGAGACTGCGACCAGCAGTCGAGTGGGACATATTACTGTATCCCCAATGCTGTTAGCGTTTCCAAATTCAAATTACCATAAGGCAAACTATTTTCCTCTTGAAATTTGGTAAGTGCTGCCCTAGTTTTTGGCCCCATGATGTTATCTATTGGACCTGGATTATATCCTTTTTCTTTTAAAGCCTTCTGAATTTTCTGTACCGCATTCGATACTTTACCTGGACAAAGTACTTCTCTGAAATCTGTGAAGCCTCCTTTTTCTTTTAGTACTCGCTTGGTGATGGTCCGATATTCGGCTGGGGTAGATAAGATTCTTTTACAAGCATTATCTGCTTCATCAAATAAATAACCTGTTGGACAACCAGCTTCTTCCCAATTGGTATAAGAAGAAGGTGTATCCATATCTATCGGTGCTACCTCTAAATTAGCTGTTGATAAAATTCCTGACGGGGAGAAAGTCAATCCCTCTTTTAGCTGTAGGTTTTTTCTTACAGAAAATTCCACCATTCCATATTCAGCAGGCACCGTTTCTTCTTTATAGCCCGCTGGCTCTTTAAGTACTTGCTTGGTAATGGTTTTATATTTTGCAGGAATAATTATTTCTTCTACTGAAGCGGGCGATACCTCTCTCTTTTTAGTAACCGTCATGTATTCAGCAGGAATCACTTCTTCTATAAATTGTGGTTCTGTAACTTTAGGCTTGCTATAGGTCGCAGCTACTTTTGAAATCTTAACGCACTCCTCTTTTCCTTCTTCTGAATTCCTACTAGGTAAGTAACCTGTCGGACAGCCCTTCGCTTTTCTTCGTGTGATGGTTTGGTACTCTGCTGGCATTTCTACTAAACCCCATAATTTGCATTCTTCTGGGTCTTGATGCAAACAGCTTTTGTCTACTGCATACTGAATCCACTTTTTACTTTCTGGTCTTACCAAAATTTCTTCCGTCTCAGTATCATACTCCATAGGTATTCTTTCAATCGAGTAAGAAGCAGGAGTCGTTAAATAGGGAAGAGCAGCACTCACAAGAGACATACCTTTTGCATCCATACTTCTATTTGGAGCGGCTAAGATGATTCTCTTACTTTCTGGTTTAATTTCTATCCGTTCCGTATAGGACTCGTATTTAGCAGGAATGATTTTATATTCCTTCTGTTCTGGCTCAATTAATACTTGTTCTGAAATTGTTTCGTAAACAGGAGGAGTAGGAATTCTTTTCGTAACGGCGGGTCGTAATAATACCCGCTTTTGAATGGTCTCTATTGTAGGAGGTGTTACATCAACCACTACTGTTTCATCTTTTACTTTTACTTGCTCTGTTAATATCTCATACTGATCTTGAATATAACACTGAGCGTAACATTTTCCAGCTTGACCGTCAACTGGTAAATTTTGAGGTTGCGCACCAACAATAAAAGGAAATGCTAGTACAAGGATGGCGATAGCCAAATTTAAAGTTTTCATACTACGTTTAAGTCTAATTGAAAAATAAACAATCGCTAAGTTGAGCAATTGATTTGGTGTAGTTTTGACTCGTAGTATTGAAGTAGTTCTGTCTTGTTTGGATTGAAAATAATAAGCCTTAGCCTTTAAAAAATACGTGGTAAGATTGATGTTATGATGTCTCAAATTTAGTAGAATGAATAAGTAAAAACAAAATTAATTTCACCTTCTGCCATTTTATTCTCATTTGCAGATTATTTAAAATCGAAATACATTGACTATCAATATTTTTCAATTGCAATAAATATCTAATTATTAAAATAAATATTCTTAAAAGATAGTAGAAGTTTTGGATTACTACCTATTTTGTGGCAAAACTTCCTCATGAAAGTACAAACAATTCCTCGAGTATATTATGCGGGTTTGCTCTTCTTTTTTATGATTACTTGTGCGTTAGGGTACTTCCCTACGCCTGACCAAGTTGTAGGTAGTATGGACCCAGTATATAACACCTTACAAGCTAGCGGTACAACGGTGTATGAATCTACTACATCTAGATGGCTTTCCTTCCTTTATGGTTTGGGTATTATAGGGCTATTAGCTTGTACACTATATATGAGTTTAACTGCTTCTAGTAAGCAGTCTAATAAGGCTTTATTTAGACTGCTGGGACTAGGGACTGTGCTGTATTTTTTGGTCTATATTGGAATGGTAACTTCTTGGTGGAGCTACACTCAAACCAATAGTATGGATTACTTTATGGGACTGCCCAAACCAACTGCTTGGATGTTTGGATTAATGCTTACACCATTGTTCTTTGCCGTCCTATATTTTGTAAAATTTGACCAATGGATTTATACAAAAGAGGATGAACAACAGTTTTTAAAGATCTTGGAAAACAGGAAAAACAAGCATTTGTAAATATATTGTTATATTATCTTCAAAATGAGGACGAACTATATGGGATTGGTACACTAATTTAGTCTTATTGGGGGTTTAAAATGGATTAATTGGGTGATAAACATAAATTAATTCAATTTTAACGAAATAAATTGGGTTTTAAAGAGAAATTGTGTGGTTTAAAATTAAGAATTAGTGGTATTAAGAAAATAATACCTTTTTAATTACAAATAAATTAGGCGTTGAATTAAACCACATAGGTACAATAGAACGCGTAGTATTCTTTCAAAAAAAATCATCTCATTTTTGAGATCCTATTAATCGCCTCCCAATATGATTTTTTAGCGGCAGCGATTTAAAAATGTTTTTTAAAAAAACGCTTTTTAAATCGCTGCCGCTAAAAGAACCTCACTGCCGAGCTTGCGAAGCAAGCGAGGCATAAATAGTTATACTTGACACTATAATATTATTATGGAAGAATATCGGAACACCATTATCCTTACGGCTATTGCGCTTTACATG
>CALJIQ010000362.1 GCA_937973995.1 uncultured Saprospiraceae bacterium | reverse complement strand
TCCCAACTCTGGAGGAGTTGAATAGAAGACATTCAACCCATTCTGGGTTGGAAAATGCTGCTTACCTCTTAACCCTAGATTGCATCTAGGGCTATTTGTATTCAATCCTTTCAGGATTTTAAGATGTGGGGTATCAATAGATTTTCAAAATGCCAACTATCTTACTCCTCTCGATTCGCTAGCCCTAATCTATTCATAAATCCCCTTCCCCGCCAAAATCAAAGGAATCAAACGTTCAATTCTTTTTTGTTTAGTTTCCGCTCTTTTAGCTTGGACGATGAAATTACAATTGTTTCTTTTTTGGGTCAGCTTTAGGGCATCAAACCGTTCTCGCAATTCAGGATTTTTATCCAAGACCGCTTGTAACTCAGGAGGAATAATCAATGGTTTTTTCTTAGGCGGTGTTCTTTTTGGTAGAATTTCTTTTCCCTCTCTTTGATTCTGTGCAGCCTCTTCCAAATAGGCATAAATAATGGCTTCATCTGCTGCTACCTCCTCCAGTTTGGTAAATCGCCAATGCCGCATAGCTTTGGTCGTACCTTCTTGCGCATTGACTAGTTTTTTATGTGTATCTGCTAAAAAAACACCTTGATGAAACCAAAGCGCTACGTGTTTTTTGAAAGCTGCTAACCCGATAACATTTTTTTTATCAATAGTATAGGTCGGCATGCCCCATTTAATAGTTTCCACCATATCTGTTCGATGGATGATGTCTTGTAAAGCAATGATGACTTCTTGCCATTGTTCGTTTTCGGCAATGTATTGGGCTACTGTTTTTGGTGCTGCCATTGGTGTTGCGAGTTGCAAGTTACGGGTTGCTAGTTCTCCCATAACTCATCCGTTACAAAAATTTCCTTAACAGAATTCTATGTTCCTCAATCGGTGTACGTTCCTCTACTGCTAAGATATGAAAGCCCCTTTTTAATGCAAAGACTAACATGGGTTTTAAATAATTTCTGGTTTTAAAAGTCACGTGTGGATAGCCTTGCTGTTTTGCCCAAGCCTCTTGTGCTTCTGCTAAGTGCGTAGCCAGCTGTAAACGACGATAAGCTGGCAAAATGGCGCCCATCCAAGAATAAAAATAATTTTCTCTTTCATAACCCACTTTAAAGCCAGCAGGTTGTTCCTCTACATAAGCGACTAGAATCAAATGCTTTGTATTTGCTAGTCTTTTACGGTATTCTGCTTCCCCGTGAGGATCTTTAAATTCTGGAATTTGCTGGGACAATTCCACTACTGTCTCAATACTTCCCTCTTTTATATGAATTTGACTTGGTGGTGCTCTCAATTTATATCTAATTTTACGAGATGAATAGGCTTTGTGGTATTTTGGCTTTGTGGCATTTTGGCCATAACGCCACAAAGCCACAAAGCCATAATGCCAACAAAAACAATGAGTCGCCGCAATAAATTACAAAAATTTGCTGAAGTCCGCACCTTCCAGAATGTTTATCAAAATTTTGATAGCAAAGAAGCCCAGCCCTTATTATTAGGGGCAGCAGGAAAAGTGAATTTAAAAGGAAAATGGCAGTCAGCGCATTTTGGGAATGAAAAGCCAATCACCCTAGAGTTGGCTTGTGGACGAGGAGAATACACCTTAGATTTAGCTCGTCGTTATCCAGATCGGAATTTTATTGGAGTAGATGTCAAAGGGGCTAGAATATGGAAAGGGGCTAAAATAGCGCTGGACGAAAACTTATCTAATACCGTTTTTTTACGAACTAGAATCGAACTGATTAATCCTTTTTTTGCCGCTAATGAAATTGATGAAATTTGGATTACCTTTCCCGATCCTTTTTTAAAAGAAAGGAAAAGTCGGCGCAGACTGACCGCCCCGAATTTTTTGAAAAGATACCGACAACTTTTAAAAGAAGGAGGGTTAGTGCATTTAAAAACGGATGACCCTACCTTACATGAATTCACAATAGAAACACTAGAAGCAGACCCAAAGGCTACGATTCTTTACAACAATGAAGATATATACAGCGAACCGCTACTATTCGAAGAGTTAAGCACGAAGACGTATTATGAGAAAATGCACTTGGAAAAAGGACGAAAAATTAAGTATGTGCGTTTTACTATCAATTAGTTCGACTTTCAAGTATCAAATTTTCACTTTTCGTTTTGTGGAATTTGGGATTTGTAAAACTGTTTTATGACAAACACTCCCTCGGGATTTTACCACATAGATCACATAGGAAGTCAAGTAAGGTCTATGTGCCTATGTGTAAACCCTTATATGATCTATGTGGTAAACTCATGCAAAATTCTAGTCAGTCTCCTACTGCTTTTTCTTAGTGTGTCCACCACTGCTCAAGAATCGGACTTACGAATAGGACAATGGAAGTCCCACTTACCCTACCAAGCAGGCAGATGGGTAACCCAGAGTGAAACGCAGATTTATTATGCCTCGCCCTTCTCCATATTTACCATTGATAAGGTGGATAATTCGGTGCGATTTTTATCTAAGGTGGACGGGTTAAGTGATGTTGGCGTAGATAAAATTAATTACAACCAAGCCATCGAAACACTGGTAATTGCTTATAATAATAGCAATATTGATTTGGTCAAACCCGATGGCATTGTCAATTTAAATGATATTTTAAAAAACACCAATATTGTAGGTGATCGAGCTATTTACAATATTCTATTTGAAGGAACGGCTGCTTATTTATCTACTGGTTTTGGGATTGTAAAACTAAATCTGGAAAAAGAGGAATTTGAATTTACCACGTTCACGGGCTTACCTGTTTTTGATATGACCTTATTTAATGGTCGCATTTATGCTGCCACAGATGAAGGCGTTTATGAAGCGATCAATGATGAAAATACGAACCTAGCCGATTTTGGTAATTGGCGTCTATTAGACGTGCCTGATGGCTTTCCGGCAATATATAGTTCTGCTGCTTTAGCGGCTCAGCACAATCGCTTATACTTGGATATTAATGGAGAATTGTTTGAGTACGATGGGGAGAATCTAGCAAATGTTCATCAAGAAAATGGTTTTCATATAGAGTATTTAGAAGAAGGAGTCGAGCATTTAATCGCTGGTTTTTCGAAAGATCAAGAGGGTAATGGCAAGGTTTTATTATTTAAAGAAGATGGTGGTTTTACCAATTCTGGCGGGGTTTGTGTCAACCGTCCACGAAATGCTATTGAACTAACAAGTGGACAAATTTGGTATGCAGATGTCTTTAGAGGAATACGATTCGTGAATACACCAGGAGATCGTTGTGTGGCACTCAATTACAACTCTCCACACTCTCATAATAGTAGTGAGATTGCCCTTGATGGAGATAAAGTATATGTGGCTTCAGGGGGTATCCGTACCAACCAAACCGCCCTCAATCGAGTGGAGGGTGTTTTTATTTTAGAAGATGGGGAATGGACTCGGTTTCATCGGGATAATGTTCCATTATTTTATGATAAAGATATAGATCGCGATTTTTATCGCTTGGCGGTACACCCAGAGGATGGGCGATTATTTGCAGGCACCTTTTGGGGCGGCTTAGTGGAATATGATGGAGAAAACTTTACGGCATATACAGAAGAAAATTCATCGCTACAAGGAGCCGCAGGAGATGAAGCTAGAGAACGGGTAAGTGGATTAGCTTTTGATGAAGATAATAATTTGTGGATCAGTAATCACTTTGCTCCTCGACCAATTTCTGTTTTAAAAGCAGATGGTACTTGGCAAAATTTTAATGCACCTGCAAAAGGTTTATTAGAAGTAGCAGTTGATAATAATGGGTATAAATGGTTCGTAGCAGCCAATGAAGGCGTGTTAGTTTTTGATGATAATGGAACCATAGATGATACCTCTGATGATCGAATGAAATTATTTACCCCTTCTAATAGTGATCTACAAACTCGACTTATCAATTGCTTAGAAGTAGATTTAGATGGAGATGTTTGGGTAGGTACAGCAGAAGGAATAGTAGTATTCCAATGTGGCACGGGGGTTTTTAATAACGACAATAATTGCGGCAATCGAATCTTTGTAGAGCAAGATGGATTTGGAGCGTTTCTATTAGAAACAGAAAATGTCCAAACGATTGCCATTGACGGGGCGAATAGAAAATGGATCGGCACGACCAATGGATTGTTTATCCAATCGGCTAATGGGAGTGAGCAGGTCGCTTTTTTTAATACAACAAATAGCCCACTTTTTGATAATACGATTATTGATATAGCCATCAACCAAGAAACAGGAGAAGCCTTTATCGGAACTAATAACGGCATTCTCTCCCTTCGTGGAGATGCTACGGAAGGGAATAGAATTCATAACTCTGGTGCTTACGCATTTCCCAATCCTGTGCGTCCAGAATATACCGGTCCTATTGCTATTAAAGGCTTAGCTAGAGATGCCAATGTGAAAATCACGGATGTTAGTGGTCGGCTTATTTTTGAAACCACAGCACTTGGTGGCCAGGCGATTTGGGATGGTAAGAGTTTTGATGGTCGCAGAGCGAGTACAGGTGTTTATTTGGTATTTAGTACGGTCTCTCGGGGCCTAACTACGCCTAATTCGGTGGTGGCTAAAATTTTGTTTATTAATTGAGAATGAGTTGTGAGACTAACACTCGCAATCCGTAACAAATAGATTTATGTCTTTAGCTTTACAACATACCTTCCTAGAGCGATTCTTACGTTATGTACAAATAGATACGGAATCCGATCCCACCTCCCAAACAGTACCTTCTACCGCTAAGCAAAAAAACTTAGGAAAAGTATTAGTTGCAGAATTGCAAGCAATGGGAATCACCAATGCACACTTAGACGAGTACGGTTACGTCTATGCGACGATCCCCTCCAATAGTGAGAAAAAAGTACCCGTCATTTGTTTTTGTTCCCATATGGATACCTCGCCCGATTGTAGTGGTAATGGTGTAAAACCTATCCTCCATAAAAACTATCAGGGACAGGATATTCAATTACCTGATGGTGATCGACCTACTATTCGATTTAAAGACCATCCAGATTTAAAAGACCAAATTGGACATGATTTAATTACGGCAAGTGGGGCGACTTTATTAGGGGCTGATAATAAAGCAGGGGTTTCAGAGATTATGGATTTATGTTATCAATTGACGACTAACCCAACCATCAAACATGGGGAAATAAAAATATTATTTACGCCTGATGAAGAAATTGGTAGGGGTGCCAACCATGTCGATTTAAAAAAACTAGGTGCAGATTTTGGCTATACCGTAGATGGCGAACAACGAGGTTCTTTAGAAGATGAAACCTTTTCTGCTGATGGTGCTACTATTACCGTCAAGGGAGTTGTGATCCATCCAGGTTATGCTAAAAATAGAATGGAAAATTCCATTAAGATAGCAGCAGATATAGTAGCGGCATTACCCAAAGATCAACTTTCTCCTGAAACAACTGCTGATAAGCAAGGCTTTATTCATCCCGTTACGATAGAAGGAAATGCAGAAAAAGCAACCATTCAATTTATTGTTCGAGATTTTGATAATTCGAAGTTAGCCCAACACGGAGAATTTTTAAAAGCCACAATGGACAAGGTATTAGAAAACTATCCTAATTCTACTGCTACTTTAGAAATCAAAGAGCAATACCGCAATATGAAAGAGATCTTAGATCAATATCCACAAGTGGTTGACAATGCTTTAGAAGCCATACGTAGAGCAGGCATGCAACCCAAACAGCGATCCATTAGAGGAGGAACCGATGGATCTAGATTATCTTTTATGGGCTTACCTTGTCCTAATATTTTTACAGGCGGTCACGCATTTCATTCTCCCCAAGAATGGGTAACGGTACAGGATATGCAGAAGGTAGTGGAGACGTTGGTGGAGTTGGTGCAGGTGTGGGAAGAGCGTAGCTAGATCGCAGATTTCGTTGATTAGATTACAACGAGTTATACTGTGAACGGGGTAAAATTATGAAAGTGAACTAATTGTTTATTTGTGTAACTGTTTATTCGTTTACAAGCTATACTTAGATAAACAGTTCAACAAATAAACAATTAAACAGTATTGTAAAATCACTTTTTTATCTCGTTCCAAGTATAACAATGATGCATGATCTGCAAAAATCATTTCTATTCATTTCATCTCATCTGCGAAATCAATCAAAAATCAACGTAATCTGCGATTCTTATTCCGACGACACTTCTCTCCACAATATTTCACTTCTTCCCAGCACTTCTCCCATTTTTTTCGCCATTTAAATGGACGACCACAAGTAAGGCAGATTTTTTCTGGTAGGTGGGTTTTCTTCATTTAATATTCTTTCATCGTTACTAACCGAATGTCGTGAAATTCCAAAAGCCACAATGCCATAACACCACAATGCCACAATGCCTCAAATCCTATCCCAAAATGAAAAGAGCGATGCTTTTGGCACCGCTCTTCTTGCTACGGGATTAGAATTGTTCTCTACACAAAATTAAATGTGAATCTTATAAAAAATATCAGTTGTTCGTTATGTGAGTGGTTGTTCATGTTCATTGGTAAAACAGCAAAAAATCTAACTGCTCTCCCGTTGAACTATTAAAAAGCCAAAGTTAAGAGTGCCTCCGCTTCTCGGAAGAAAGGAGACTTTAATAATTCTGGTACACTAAGTGGTGTGACAATTCCTTCTATCTCATCTCCAAGTTCATCTAAAATGGCAATCATTACTCTACGATTGTATTGACGTCCCTCTGGGCTATCTTGTCCCAAGTAAACATTTTTTGCGATAGGCATTCGCTCTCCATATTGTTTAGTTAAAACTCTATGGGACGCAATGCCAGTACTAATTAAATATCGCTTGGCTGCTACTACTCGATTTTGGGACAGATTATCATTGTAAGTATCTGAACCATGCGCATCCGTATGTCCTTTTAATCGAACCTTATGTCTGGAGTTATTCTGTAAGTAATAACTCACATTATCCAAATCTCTTTTTGATTGAGTTCTCAAAGTGTATTGATCGTAATCAAAAAGGAGATGCTGCATTCGATCTGGTGAAGTACATGAATTTGCGCAAGCTATTTGCTCTTGTGTAAAGTTGATAACTTTTGCGTACTTCAAGCCTTTGGCTTTCGCCTCTTTTTGGATGCTTTCAGCAGTAGCTCTATCTTCAAAATCGCCAACGTAGTATCGGTAAAATGCATTTCGGTCAATCGCTAATTGTACCTGCTCGATACCTTTGAAATAACTATTATCAACTCCCTTTTCAAAAACACATAATTCTACTCTATATTGGTCAGCCATAGCTACAAGGCTGAATAGAAGCAGAACTACAGACAGAATAATTTGCTTCATAATCATTTTTTTGACCACAAGATGAACCTTCGGGTGAAGTTCGAATCCTTGGGATGTAGTTTAAAGTAAATATGATAAAAACTAGTAGAAAGAAACGGGGAATAAGTAATTCCATCCACTAGTAGTGTGTAAATTGGTGTTAAGATGTAAGAGATTACAAAGTTTGTCTAATAGGGAATCAAAATTTCGTAGGTAAAGATGTCACGATGAACTATCTTCGATATGTCTGTGGTGGTCTATTTGTGTGAGAGAAATACCGTATCAGTACAAAAGTAGGAAAGGGAAAGGCAGGTAGAAAGGACAATTGATTATTCGGTCTGTTTTTCTCCTTTTGGTGTCCAGAATGAATTATTTAACGGTAAGAGAGTCTAATTATTCGGTCATACCAGATTCGGGAGTGTTTTTAACGTAAGACTTTTGTTGGAGAAGTAGAAAGTAAAAACTCTTGAAGAATACGATTAAATGCTTCAGGCTGTTCCATCATTGGTGCATGTCCACATTTTTCAACAAAATGAAGTTCTGAATTTTCAATTAGCTCGTTAAATTTTTCTCCTACGAAGGGGGGCGTTACGTTATCATGGTCACCCCATATTAGCAAGGTTGGTGATTTAATTAAATGTAACTTATCAGCTAGATTATGGCGGATGGCAGATTTAGCCGTACTGATAATTCGGATGGCTTTATTACGATCATTTACAGTAGCAAAAACTTCATCTACTAACTCTTTACTAGCTACTTCTGGATCAAAGAAAATATCTTGGGTTTTATTTTGGATAAATTCGTAATTGCCTCTTTTAGGAAAAGTAGAACCTAGTGAATTTTCAAATAGTCCAGAACTCCCCGTCAAGGTAATAGAATTTATTTTTTCGGGTTGTTCCAATGCATACAATAAAGAAATATGCCCTCCTAAGGAATTACCTAATACATTGACTTTCTCAAAACCTTTATAGGCTACAAATTCCTTTACATGATCTACTAAACCGCTTACAGTAGCTTCTCGAATAGGTAGGTCAAAAATAGGGAGCATGGGAACCACTACATTGTATTTACCTGCAAAGTGGTTGATAATCCCCGCAAAATTACTCAATGCTCCGAATAGACCGTGCAGTAAAAGAAGAACTTCTTCTCCTCCATTGGTTTCGATGAACTTAAACTTATCAACTTCTTGAAGTTCGTGAGTCATTGTGCGTTTATAAAAGGGCTTAGGAATGGAAATATATCTTGTAAGAATAATACAAATTTATCATTTTTATTGATATGCCCAAGCAAGGAGAGGGTCTTCATTTGGTAACTAGCTGCTATTGGTGCTAGATCGTGTACAGAATGGTATTCGGCAGCAACAGTAGCTAGTGGTAGCGGACAGAAATCTTTGACACTAAAATGGACTCTTTTTCCAAAGGCATCTTATCCGCAAGTGGTTCACTTCGTTAAAAAGGTCTTCTTAGACCTTTTTAACAAGCACCACTGCGTTCATGTTGTTCGTCCGTCAGGTAGATACGGCTATAGCCGCTCATCCGCCTTGTCTTTTGAAAAAATAGCCTCATTTAGCTATCAATTACTTCTGTTCGCTACCACTAGTATCTTGCGCTTATTTGCCTGAAATCAATTTTAAATATTGATCTACTCTTGGTATCAAGACTATTTCTGTTCTTCTATTCATTTTTTTCCCTTCCTCAGTTTCATTGTCTGCTTTTGGCTTATGCTCACCTCTAGCCGCAGGAATCAACCTTGCAGGATTGACATTATATTTAGCTTGTAGCTCATTGACAACGATCATAGCTCGCTTCATACTCAAGTCCCAGTTGCTTTTGTAAGATGTCAAAGAAATAGGATCGGCATCCGTATGTCCTTCCACTAAGGCATCAATGTTTTCATTAGCATTCAATACACTTGCAACGCTTGATAAAATAGCAGGGGCAATCCCTGTCAATCTAGCTCGACCTGACTCGAATAGTACTTTATCTGTTAGGGTAACATAAACCAAACTTCCTTTTGTGCTAACAACAATATCGTTTCCACCAACACCACCAAGGGAACTTCTCAAATTATCTGCCAAAGCTTTGCTGGCAGCGCTGCGTTTATTATCCGTCCCTTCCATAGAAGCCAAAGTCTCTAGTAAGGCTTTTAACTCGTAGTCGCTTAACAAAGAAAGATCTTTCAAACCATTTTGAAAGGCTGCATTCTGAGCTTTTAAATCGGCTACATCTTTTGCTCGAGATTGTTCTAATGTTTGGATTTGAGCATCCTTATTACTTAATTCTTTTTTCTGTGAATTAAGTGTTCCTTCTAAATTAGAAACCCTTCCTTCCAAGTCGCCTTTTGCAGATTCCAAATCTGACAGTTGTTTTTTAGCTGCATCAAGAGAAGATTGCAAAGCATCTCGATCTCCTTGCATAGCCATAAAGTCTTTCTTGCTAACACAAGACCCAAAGGTAATAGAGACTAGCAGTAACAATAAAAAGTGTTTGTTTACTAATTCTTTCATTTTTAGAGTTTTTTTTAATATTGAGTGTTTGAACTGACCTAGGAATGAAGAAAAAAATATCTCTCTTCACTCCACAGGTATTGGAAAAGCGCAAAGCTATAAAAACCCACCTTTTACTTAGACTTTTTATGTTAAATTAATCTTATTTTTTCTCTAAATTCTATCCTTTAAGAAAACGAAACTGTTTTTTTTTCAATTTTTTTTTTTTAGCCCTTATATTGGCAAACTTTTTCGTCCTTAATTTTGTATAAAAGCGAAAAGGAATTTGATTTTCTTTATCAAGAAACCTTTTTATTCTTAAAAGAAAACTTGCTTTATGGCTATAATGATTACAGATGAATGCATCAATTGTGGAGCCTGCGAACCAGAATGCCCCAACAATGCGATTTATGAAGGGGGGGTAGAATGGGCAGTTTCTGACGGTACTAGTGTAACAGGGGAATACGCACTAGAAAATGGAACTAAAGTAGATGCTGACCATCAAAATGACCCAGTAGAAGAAGACTTTTACTATATTTCTCCCGATAAGTGTACTGAGTGCAAAGGCTTCCATGAAGAGCCTCAATGTGCAGCCGTTTGTCCAGTTGATTGTTGTGTTCCCGATCCAGAACGGGAGGAAACAGAGGAATTATTATTGGCTAGAAAAGCTAAATTACACTTGTAGTCTAGTCTTTAGTAGTTGGTTGTTGGTCTTTTGTAAAGCTTGCTAAAGACTAAAGACTAATAACCAAAGACTTCTATTCATTTGACCAAAAAAAATATTCTAAACTCTTGACTTATTAGGGGGAATCCCTTTATATTTGCAGCCGCTTCTAAAGTAAGAAGCCTCTATTAAGCAGTAGTAGCTCAGCTGGTAGAGCACAACCTTGCCAAGGTTGGGGTCGTGAGTTCGAATCTCATCTACTGCTCTAAGCCTTCAGACGTGAAGGCTTTTTTTTATATCAGGCGCATTCCTTATATTTGCGCCCAATACAGGATGCCCGAGTGGTGGAATTGGTAGACACGCCGGACTTAAATAATTTGAGTGCTCCCGAAGAAATTCGGGAAGTAGAATCCTTCAAATTCGGGGAAACCTTCCAGCTTTATGCTGTTGGCAATCCCGAGCTAAGCTTTGACTAATTTTAGTCATTGAAAGTGTAGAGACTTGACGGAGGATGCCTAAGTTCCTATTAGGAATAGGGTAAAGAGAAAGTCCAGACCACAAAATCCTTCTCTAAGGATGCAGCGAAAGCTGTAGATGGTAAGAAAATCCTGTGCTCTTCGGGGCGTGCGGGTTCAAGTCCCGCCTCGGGTACAAAAAGCTCAGTAATCGTATGATTATTGGGCTTTTTTATTTTAAAAACTTACCTAGTTTATCTTTTAGAAATGGAAAACGACCACCTAGACGGGAGAAAAAGAAAAAATATCCAAATAGGAGACGTAGTAGAGATCGTTCAAAAACAGCACCAACGAACAGGGGAGTTAACCGAAGGGATTGTTAAACGAATATTGACAAAAGCAGCCAATCACCCACATGGTATTAAGGTTATGTTGGAATTAGGTGAGGTAGGTAGGGTGAAAAATATCATACCTGAAGAGGATTAAAAAGTCTTGGTAAAATAGTGTGGAACTGACTCAATTTTTTTGAATTGCACCTATTATCGTCAGGAGACGATTTGGATAAGCATATCAAGTCTGGAGACTTGATATATCGAGCGGTGTAGTTCGATATTTCGAGTCTCCAGACTCGGGATGTATATTCGCATCGTCTC